>CALVTV010000107.1 GCA_944363005.1 uncultured Clostridia bacterium
CTTCCGCCGACGGTGATCGTCCCGCAGGTCAGGGGAAGCTGGCGGGCGCAGAGGCGAAGCAGCGTCGATTTTCCGGAACCGTTCGGGCCGAGCACGGCGCGAATCCGCCCGTCCTCAAAGCGCGCGTTCAAGCCGTCAAACAGCGGTGCGCGGCCGTCGTAGCCAAAGCATACGCGGGAAAGTTCGATCATCGCGCGCCTCCTCTGCGGTTGTGCAGCAGCAAAAACAGAAAGAAAGGACCGCCGATCACCGAGAGCAGGATGCCGGCCGGCACCTCATAGGGCGCGAAAGCCGTGCGCGCAATCGTGTCGCAGACGAGGGTGAAGAGCGCGCCGCCGAGCATGGAGAGCGGCATGAGCGCGCGATGTTCCCCGCCTGTAACGCGCCGGACGGCGTGCGGCACGATCAGCCCCACGAAACCGAGCAGGCCCGCGAAGCTGACGGCGGCCCCGGCCAGCACGCTGGCCACAGCAAGAAGCAGAATGCGCGTGCGGCGGACGCGCAGGCCGAGGCTGGCGGCGACTTCATCGCCCAGGGCGAGCACGTCGAGGTCGCCGCTCAGCAGCAGCGAGACGGCCAACGCGGGCAGGATATACGCCAGGGTGGAGCTCAGCCGCGCCGAGGTCACGTCGGCAAAGCCGCCGATCAAAAAGGCGCTCATGCCCAGCGTGGCTTCGGGGGCAAGCGTTGTGATCAGGTCGCTGCCGGCGGAGAAGATCGAGCTGATCGCGACGCCGGCGAGTACGAGCGTGATGCGCGAGGCGCCCATGCGGTCAGCCAAAAGCAAAATGACCAGCGACGTGCAAAGCGCGCCCAAAAACGCCGCCGCGGGCAGCAGATGGGGCGAGGCCGGCACCAGGCAGGCGCACAGCAGCGTCAAAAAACCCGCGCCCGCGTTGACGCCGATGACGTTCGGCCCGGCGAGCGGGTTGCCGAGCACGCCCTGAATGAGCACGCCGGAGACGGCGAGCGCTGCGCCGGCAGCGAGGGCAGCGAGCGTACGGGGGAGGCGGATGTAGCGCACAATGCGCGCTTCGGGCGAGGCTACGCCCGAAAGCAGGTCCCGCACACCGCCAAGCAGCGACGCGCCGCTTGCCCCGGCGCACAGCGAAAAGAGAACCGCCGCGCAGAGCAGCAGCGTCAGCGCGGCGGCCAGACGCCGGACGTTATGACCCGGCGCTTTCGAAGAGCAGGTTGTACAGATACGCATAGCTTTCCCCCCAACGGGCGTTGGGTTTGTAGTGAAACAGGTCCTTGGGCAACACGTAGACGCGGCCTTCGGCCACGGCGCGCAGCGCCTGCCAGGCGGGGTTTTGCCCCCAGGAGGTGTCAAGCGCGGCGAGCGCGGCGTCCTCGTCGCTGCCCATGACGCTGATGAAGATACAATCCGGATCGGCGGCGACGATGCTCTCCAGCGTCAGTTCCTCCAGCAGCGAGGGAACGCGGCTGGCGATGTTGTCGCAACCCAGATCCTCGAGCATGACCCCGGCGAGGTTGTCCGCGCCTTTGGCCTTGACACCTGTGGAATAGGCGCGCAGAAGCAATACGGAAGGCGCGCGCTGGGCGCGGACGTCTGCGATGAGGCCGTCAATTTGCGCCAGCATCGGCGGAATTTCCTGCTCATAGAGGTCAGGACGGACGGTCAGCTGCGTGAAAACCTCCATCATCGAGGCGTATTCCTGAACGGTATCCACCCGAAAGGCCGCGCAGCGCACGCCCGCAGCTTCGAGCGTCTGCGCGGCGGAGACCTGCGCGGCAATGTCGGCGGAGAGAATCACCAGATCCGGATTGAGGGCGAGAATCAGCTCCAGATTCGGCGCTTTGGTCGTACCGATGATCTGGACATCCGGGGAGAGCGCAAGCGCGCGCTCGCTGACCGCGTCCTCGGTGACGCCCACGAGCGAACCACCGGCTTGCAACCACGCCTCGGCATAGGAGCCGTAGAGGCAGACCACCCGCTCGGGCACCTGTTCGCCTACCTCCGCGCTGCGGCTGTCGGTGAAGGCGGACGCGGCGCAGGGCAGGATGAGCAGAATCAGGAGCAGGGCAAGCGTGCGGCGCATCAGGCGCGCTCCTTGAGCGGGGCGGCGAGAATTTCCGCCTTGCGGGCCAGCAGGTCGGCGCCCTCGACGGCGCGCAGATAGGCGTCCACGCCCAGACGGTCGATGGCCGCGCCCAGGCGCTCCTTTGGATAGGCGTTTTCGCGGAACCAGAGGATCGTCTTTTAGATGATCGGCTCAATCTCCTCGCGCTTGTAGTAGCGCGGCAGGCGCGTGCCCATGCGCGTGTGCTTGCCCCAGGTGCCGCCGACGTAGAGCGCAAAGACCGGCTCCGTGACGGGGGGCGTCGTGCCAAAGGGGCACTTTTCGATGCAGACGCCGCAGGCGTTGCACAGCGTATCATCCACTTGCGCCTTGCCGTCCACGACGCTGATGGCGTGCATCGGGCAGCGCTCGGCGGGAACGCACTTCTTGCAGCCGCGGCACTTGCCCAGGTCGTAAACGGGTTCGCGGTGCGCCTCCACGCCGAAGTCGTTGAGGCTCGGTTTCATGCAGCTGTTGGGGCAGCCGCCGACGGCGATTTTAAACTTGTGGGGCAGGGCGACATCCTGATAGCCCACGAAGAACGCGTCGTATAATTCGGCGCAGATGGCCTGGGTGTCCGCGTTGCCGTAGACGCAGGTGGTGCCCTTGCAGGCGGTCAGCGGGCGGACTTTTGCGCCCGTTCCGCCGATGACCAGGCCGGCGGCCTGCACGTCGCGGCGAATGTTCTCCACGTCCTCCAGGTGGACGCCCGGCATTTCGACGGTCAGCCGGGAGGTGAAGCAGAGATGGCCGTTGCCGTATTTTTTGGAGCACTCGGCCAGCGTAGCAAACTGTTCGGCGGTCATCGTGCCGTTTTTGGAAACGGCGCGAGCGGAAAAGGTGTCGGTCCCGCGGTTATGCAGGAAGCCCAGGGCTTTGACCTGGGCGATGTCCTTGGCGCTGAGCATCGTCGATTCTCCTTTACGAAAATCAGCATGAGTCGCAGATGTGCGCAATAGCGTTCGTATTGTATCACAAAAGGGCGCACAATACCAGCATCATGCGCCAACTTCGCAAAAAAAGAATGGGGCAGGCCAAGACCTCCCCATTGCCGAAAGCTACGATTGTAAAATGAAATGCTTGCTGCGCGTGCCTATTCACGCCGAAACCGGCCTCAAAATGCGGTGACCTCGATGCCCGCCGCGAGCAGTTCGCTGCGGATTTTGCGCACAAAGGCGAGCGCCTTTTCTCCGTCGCCATGGACGCAGACGGAGTCCGCGACCAGCGGCACGTCCACCCCGTCCACCGAGGTGACGACGCCCTCGCGAACCATGCGGATCACGCGGCGGATGGCCTCGTCCTCATCGGTGATCATCGCGCCGGGCGCGCTGCGCGGCACAAGCGTGCCGTCGGCCCGATAGCCCCGGTCGGCAAAGACCTCGCTTTTGACGGGGAGGCCCACGTCGTGGGCGGCGGTGATCATCTCGCTGCCGGAGAGCGCGAGCAGCGTGAGCTTGGGATCGACCTGGGCGATGGCTTCACAGATGGCCCGGGCGAGTGCGGCGTCGCGCGCGGCCATGTTGTAGAGCGCGCCGTGCGGCTTGACGTGGCAAAGCGGCACGCCCGCCGCCGTGCAAAACGCGCTGAGCGCGCCCAGCTGATACGTCACATAGGCCTTGACCTCTGCGGGCGAGGCGGCCAGATTGCGGCGGCCAAAGCCCATCAGATCCGGAAAGCCGGGATGCGCGCCCGCGTGCACGCCGTATGTCTTGCAGGCCGCGACGGTGCGCTGCATGACGAGCGGATCACCGGCGTGAAAGCCGCAGGCGATGTTGGCCGAGGTAATGTACGGGATGACCGCCTCGTCCATGCCGATTTTGTATGCGCCAAAGCTTTCGCCCAGGTCGCAGTTCAGGTCGATGGAGAGCATAAGGACACCTTCTTCCTTTCGATAACGCGGGCTCACAGCTTGAGCACGGCGTTTTTCACGTCGGTGATGAACATGTGACCGGGCGCGTGGGTGATGGCGAACGCGGGCTTGGATTGCATGAGCACGTTCTGCGGGGTCACGCCGCAGGGCCAGAACACGGGCACTTCGCCCTCGCGAATGGTGACGGCGTCGCCGTAGTCGGGATGGGCGAGATCGCTGATGCCGATCGCCTCCGGGAAGCCGATTTGCACCGGCATGCCGTGTACGCGCGGCATCTGCGCGGTGATGGCGGCGGCGGCGGGCACCAGCGCATGCGGAATGGGCCGCATGCTCACCACCATGTTGCCGGAGAAGACGCCCGCCGGTGTGCAGGGGATGTTCGTGTTGTACATCGGCACGTTGACGCCCTCCTCGATCTGGCGAACGGGGATGCCGGCCTCCAGCAGCGCCGATTCAAACGAGAAGCTGCAACCGATCAAAAAGCTGACCAGCTCACGGCTGGGATCGTCGAAAAAGGCGGACACGTCGGTGTATTCGCCGGTCATCACGCCGTGCTCGTAGACGCGATAGCGCGGAATGTCGCGCGCGATGTCGCTGCCCGCGCCGAATTGGGGGAAGGTGCGGCTGCCCGCATCCGCAACCTCCAGCAGCGGGCAGGACTTCGGGTTGCGCTGGCAGAACAGCAGGAAGTCCCAGGCCAGCGCCTTGGGCAGCACCACGAGGTTGCCCTGCGCGTAGCCCGCGCACATGCCGGTCGTGGGAAAGTCGATTTTTCCCTCGCGGATCAGCGCGCGCGCCTGTGCGGGGGAGAGGGAAGCGTAATCAGGCATGGATGGTCAACTCCTTGATGTAGCGCAGCTGTTGCGCGGTTTCGCGGCAGAGGCGCACGCCCTCGCGCACATCGATGGCGCGGAAGGCGGCGGTTTGCCCCGGGCGAAGCTGGGCTGCCGCGCTGAGGTCCGGGGTGATGACCGTGGCAATTTTGGCATAGCCGCCGGTCGTCTGATGGTCGGCCAGCATGAGAATCGGCTGGCCGTTGGCGGAAATCTGAACGGACCCCTCGACGATGCCGTCGGAGAGGATGTCCGAACCGTCGATCGTTTGCACAGAGGGGCCGCTGAGCTTGATGCCCATGCGGTTTGAATCCGGGGTCACGCCGTAAAGCCCGGAGAAAAACGCGCGCATGCCCTCTTCTGTGAAGGCGTCCTGCTGGGGGCCGGGCACGGCGCGCAGCAGCGGGATGACCTGATTTTCCAGGTAGGCATGCGCCGTTCGCGGGCGAAGCAGCCAGGGCTTTTCCCGCAGAATCCCGGCGGCATGGCGCAGGGATTCCGCCGTCGTACCCGAAGGTTCCGGGCCGATGGGCAACACGTCGCCGGAGCGAAGCGCGCGCCCCTGCAGGCCGCCGATGTGGCATTTGAGGTCGGTGGAACGGTTGCCGAGCACGGGCGGCACGGCGATGCCCCCGCGCACGCAGAGGTAACCGCGCAGCCCCTCGGCAAACGGGCCGATTTGAAGCGTACTGCCCGCGCAGGCGCGCACGGGTTCGTGCATGGGCACGGGCCTGTCGTCGAGCGTCGCGTTTGCCTGCGCGCCAGAGAGCACGAAGAGGGCCGGTTTTTCAAAAGCGACGGTTGCGCCGCTGAGCGTCATTTCCAGCGCGGCCTGGCCTTCTTCGTTGCCGCAGAGCAGGTTACCCAGCGCCAGCGCGTATTTGTCGCAGGCGCCGCACTCCGGATAGCCCTTTGCGGCGTGAGCGCGTCTGCCCATGTCCTGAACGGTCGTCAGCGGGCCGGGTACAAGGATTTTCACGGGCGGGCTCCCTCCTTTTTTGCCTCCAGGGCGCAAAATTCACGCTCGCTGATGGGCACAAAGCGGATGAAGTCGCCCGCGGCATAGGGCAGAGGCCGGTCGGGATCGAACAGGCGCAGCGGCGTGCGGCCGATGAGCTGCCAGCCGCCCGGCGACTCCCTGGGACAGCTGCCCGCCTGCTGCCCGCCGCTGCCGACGGCACCGCCGGGACTGCGCGTCCGCGGGGCTTGCAGGCGCGGGGTGAACAGGCGCTCGTTGAGCCCGCCCAAATAGGGAAAGCCCGGCAAAAAGCCGAGCATGTAGATGCGATAGGGGCGTTCGCTATGCAGGCGGATGACCTCTTCCTCGCTCAGGCCCGCGTGCGAGGCGACGAAGGGGAGATCCTCGCCGTACGGCCCGCCGTAACAGACGGGGATCTCGACCGTGCGTCCCTGCGCGGCGGCTTCGTCGTTCAGGCCGGAGGCCAGGCGGCGAAGCTGCGCGCAGAGCGCGTCGTAATCGGTCAAAAGCGGATCATAGCGCACCAGCAGCGAGGCGAAGGCGGGCACTGTCTCGATCACGCCCACAAGATGCGCAGCGCAGACAGCGTGATTGAGCGCCGAAACGCGCGCGCCGATGGTTTCGCTGATCTCGGTGCCCAGCACGGCGAGCGCGGCGGCTGTGCCCGCGGGATGCAGGTCGATATGCATGAAGGCTCCTTTCTCAAAGCTTGGCGGAGAGCCCGGCCTCAAAGTAGCCCTTGGAGAGCACGGAGGTGAACCAGTGCTCCGAACGGTGGGAATAGCGCAGGGCATAGCGCGTGCACTGGCGCATCAGGCTGACGATGCCGGTGTTCATGCGCGTATCAAACCCGTCGATGCCGGGCAGCAGCGAACCGGTCATGTCGATCATGCCGCTGCGCGAGGCGACGCGCATGACTTCCGCCTCCATCTCTTCGCGATGGAGAATCTCCATGTCGTGCATGAGGTAGGCGATGGCCGCGATCAGGCCGTAGCAGCCCCAGTCCGAGCAGGTCGCGGTGATGATGCAGTCCGTGGAGCTGGCCGAGAGGATGCCGCCGCCGCAACCGCAGGCGCATTCGCCGGGGGCGGTATAGGGGACATACGTGCGGATATGATCGGCAATCAGGCCCATGCCGATCTCGTTGCCCAGGTCCCCGATGGCCACGGACGGGATGCCGCGCGCGCGAAGCGCATTCCAAAGCACGTCGCTCTTGGCTTGCAATTCGGTGACGTTCAGCCCGCCTGCATTGTGATAGACACCCTGCGCGTTGGCTCCGGGCGCTTCCACGGAGATGACCGCCGCGGGCAAACCCGCCGCCATCAGGGCTTCGGCCTGGGCAGGCGCCTGGGCGGCGTCCTTGGTGAAGGGGATCACGCCCATGCTCAGCGGCAGTTCGCGCACGGTGGCGATGTCCTCATAAATATGCAGCCCCACGACGCTGGCGCACTTTTTGATCGCTTCCACGCTGTCCTGCGGGCAGATGATGACCGGCTTGGCGCCGAAGGCCAGCACCAGCGCGCGGGAGAGCAGCAGGGAACTGACCATGCCGTCCATCTCCGGCACCTTGTGCGGCAGGAGCACAAAGCCCATGATGATGTAGACCAGATCGCCCTCGCGCACGGTGTTGCAAAGCACCTGCGCGGCGTGCATGGTCAGCGGTTCGCCGGTGACAGTCCGGCTCCCTGCGTACAGAATCCGGCAGACGCCGTAGCCGCGCGGATCGAGATTCATCAGGGAATCGAGGTTTTCTCCGACATTGCGTTTTTCCAGATCGTCACGTCTCATAGCGGTTCATCCTTTCGGAAGATTGATCTGATTATAGCGGTACGAGTCTAAAAATGCAAGAGGTTTCAAAAATAAATTCATTCAAATTCATAATATGCCGAAAAACAAACGTGTTTCCGGATTTAACGGAGAAATGAATATGCATTTTTCAAGGGCCGCGTTTGCTCGCGTGTGGTATAAACACCCGTCAGGAAAGCGAAAAAAACCTGTACGGATCTTGCAAGAAGGCAAGGGTTTTGATATAATAGATCGGATTTGACTGACGGGCGGTAAAGTGGCCCGTTTTTAGATGGTTTACGCAGTTTTGAGGGCAAGGAAGAATGGGGAGAGAAAAGGCATGAAGAAAATCGGTTTTGACAGTCAGAAGTACATTCGCCTGCAATCCGAGCATATCCGTGAGCGCATTGCGCAGTTTGGCGGCAAGCTGTATTTGGAATTTGGCGGCAAGCTCTTTGATGACTATCATGCTTCGCGCGTGCTGCCCGGTTTTGAGCCGGACAACAAGATCAAAATGCTCCTGGAGCTGCGCGATCAGGCGGAAATTGTCATCGCCATCAACGCTGCCGACATCGAAAAGAACAAACGGCGCGGGGATTTGGGCATCACGTATGATACCGACGTGATGCGCCTGATCGATGTCTTCCGCAGCTTTGGGCTGTATGTGGGCTCCATCGCGCTCACGCAGTACGCGGAGCAGCCGTCCGCAGCCGTGTTTGAAAAGCGTATGAAGGCGCTGGGCCTGAGGGTCTACCGCCATTACCCCATCCCCAACTATCCCTCCGATCTCAAGCTTGTGGTCAGCGACGAGGGCTATGGCCGCAACGAATACATCGAAACGACGCGCTCGCTGATCGTCGTCACGGCGCCCGGCCCGGGCAGCGGCAAGATGGCGACCTGCCTTTCCCAGCTCTATCATGAGCACAAGCGGGGTATCAAAGCGGGCTATGCCAAGTTTGAGACGTTCCCGATCTGGAATTTGCCGCTCAAGCACCCGGTCAACCTCGCCTATGAAGCGGCGACAGCCGATCTGAACGACGTGAACATGATCGACCCGTTCCATC
>CALVTV010000108.1 GCA_944363005.1 uncultured Clostridia bacterium
TTGTGCTCGGGGAGGACGGAACGCTCACCTATTATATGGAAGCGGGATACGAGACCGACAGCGCGCAGCGGGAGGCGCTGCTGCGGGTTTCGGTTACGGCCTATGGCGATCCCGCTCAGGGCGAGGCGACGCTCGATTTTGACGCCAGGCAGACGGCGGAATTGCCGTTGACGCTGGTCGCGCAGCTGCCCGAAGCGCAGGGGGATACGCTTGAAAATACGTATATCTGCACCGAACCGGTGGTCTATGAGCAGGTGGGCGTGCGCATCGACTGGCTGCTTGTGGAGGTGCGCGACATGGAAATCTATGCCACGCTTCAGTATACGGTCATCGACGAGCAGACCTACGCGGACACATTTGACGCGATGATCTTTGAATTCATCGATCCCGCAAGCACGGCGGCGGCGCCGTACGATCAGCGGCTCAAGAGCGGCGCGGGAGAAAACTCCTCGGGGCTGCAGGAAGATGGGAGTTACTTGCAACGGGAGTCTCTCAGCTATGACGAATTGCACGAGACGTATACCCTTCGTGCGTTCAATTTTGAGGACAAAACGCGGTATGACACGCACACCCTGACCGTGCATCCGGCGACGCAGGCAGAGGTGCAGGCGCTGGAAATCCCCCAATTCTAATCCTTAAAAGGCGAAGCCGGGATGGACCCGATTTCGCGGCCAAGAAAAGAACCGGCATCGTCTGATGCCGGTTTTGTCGTGAAAAGCCCTTTGTCCCCCAATCGGTCTCGGGAAGAGAAGGGCGGGAGGCGCTTTATGCGTTTTCCAGCTGCGCGCGCAGGCGGCGGGGGAGCTTGCCGGCCACGCGCGCATACGACCGGTCGATCATGTCCATGAGCACGCCGTCGTCGATGCGCGCAATGTACACCGTGTTCCAGCAGGCTTGCTGCGCGGGCGGGCAGTAGTATCCCCGGACGACCACGCCTTCATAGAGACTGCGAAAGAGCGCGGTGTCCTCGGGCGAACAGGTGAGCGTGATCTTGTAGTCCGCGGGATCGGAATACAGCTCGGCAAAGATTTTGCCCATCACCTTGTAGCAGGCGGGACGCGGGCCAAAGGGAAAGTCGGGATGCGCGCCGGGTTTTTGCAGGCAATAAGCGTCGATCTGTTCGGGGGAAAGCATGGCAAGACCTCCTTAAAACGCGGCTTCCAGCGGGCCGTGTTCTCCAACATAGACGGGGAACGCGCACTCTTCCAGCAGCGCATCCCCGGCATAGAGCCGGGTGGTCAGCTCCAGCACGCAGGCAAAGGCTGGAAGCGTCGCCTCGATCAGACCGAGGTCGCTTTCGCCCTCGGGGCAGGAACGACAGACGCGCGCCAGGACCTCGCCCTGCGCGTCTTCGAGCACGACCTCCGCGCGCGCACCCTGGGGCGCGCCCAACGCGCGCAGCGACGCGCTGAAGTGCGTTCCCGTCCACCAGGCGCCGCACAGCGGCAGCGCGGAAAGATGCGTGGGCGCAAGCGCGGTTTGCAGGGCCTCGAGCACATCGGGCTGCGTCCATTCGCCCGGCGCGCACAGGGGCCCGGTCATCCTGCCTTGCCGGACGGCCTCTGCCGTCAGACGGATCGACACGGCGCGAAGCCAGGGCAGCACTTCGGCCGCTCGCGCCTCGGCGATGGGACGGCCGGTGGCCTGCGTGAGCAACTCGGCAACGGGAAGGTCGGGGCAATTGCTGCGTGCGTAGGGCGTCACGCCACAAAGGTGCCAGGCGCGCAGCGCCGCCGGGACGGCTTCGCGGCGGGCGGTTTCCACAAACGCCACGCACGGGAAGCGGGCCAGGCGTTCGCGCGCAGCCGGTTGGGCCATCTGCCGCACGGCGACGCCCGCGCGGGAGCAGGCCACGTAAAGCGCATCGGAGGCGGGCACGGGCAGTTCGATGGCGGAAATGTGCGCGCCGCGCAGGCGCTCGAGCAACAGCGGCGGCGGCAGGCGGCATTCGGCGTTCGTCAGAGGCAGATAGGTTTCGGCGGGCGCGCTGCTCTGGCCGTAGAGGCGGATCGCCGTGTCGCAAGGCGGCCGTGTGCAGCCGGATGCGGTGCGGGGCTGGAGCGTCAGCCGCACGGCGGGCGCGTCATACGGCTGGCCGGGAACGAACGCGGCGGCCGGCGCGCTGAGCGTCAGATGCACCCGGCGTGCCTCGTCCTGCGTCAGATACAGGGGAATCGCCCGGGCGGGCGGCGCGGCTTCGGGCAGGGGCGCACGCGGAGGGCAGGGCTGCGCGGTCAGCACGTATTCACCGCCTTGCAGCGCTTTGACGTCGGCGCGCAGGTCGAGCAGGCCCCCGGCAAGCGGCTGCACGGTCACGGATTCAAAGACCGCCGCGGACGCCGTATGCAGCACGACCGCGCCGCATACGCCAGCCGGGCGCGACGCATCGAACCGGAGCTCTACGCGAAGGCATTTTTGGGCGGCGAGCGCGGGGGAGAGATCCAGCGCGAGCGGGCCGTCCCGGAAAGCGGCTACGCGCCGGGGCGCATCGTTCGCGGAATCGCAGACAAACACCTCGCCCCGCCCGCAGAGCAGCGAAAAGCGCAGCGTGGCCCGGTCCCCGGTGAGCGCGCGCAGATCAATCTGACGGGAGAGGACCGCCGGGCCCGGCATGTCCTGCGGCAGCAGCGCGGGAAGCGTGAACGGCGCGCGGGGTTCGCGGGGGGACGGCTCGCTCTCCTCGGCGTTGCCCAGAAACTGTGCCAGTGCCTGCGCACCCGGCAGGGTGAAGGCGGAGGTCTCCGGCGCATCGGTGTGCAGGCGCTCGGGCAGGTGTTCGCCCGAAAGCTGCCATTGGCTGAGGATCATGCCTGTTCCCTGCGCGCGGCCGCCTGGGCCATCAGCAGGCCGCAGACCGTCTTGCCGTCGCGAATTTCCCCGCGCATGACCATGGCGACCGCCCGCTCCAGCGGCATGCGCACAAGCCCCAGAAACTCGTCCTCATCCGGGTGGGTTTGCCCCTGAGAAAGCCCCTGTGCCAGATAGATCGCGATTTTTTCCGTGCAAAAGCCCGGGGTGGTGAGCAGAGAGGTCAGCAGCGTCATGCGCTGGGCGCGCAGGCCGGTTTCCTCCTCCAGTTCGCGCACGGCGCAGTCGTAGGGGTCCTCGGTGGCGCTGTCGAGCTTGCCCGCGGGGATTTCCAGCGTGATGCGGTCCACGGCGACGCGATGCTGGCGCACCAGCAGCGTCGTACCGTCCTCAAAGAGCGGCACGACGGCCGCCGCACCCTTATGCACGACGATTTCACGTTCGGCAATGTGCCCGTTGGGGCAGGTGACCTGCCAACGCTGCACGTGCAGAATTTTGCCTTCGTAGAGAATTTCACGTGAAATGGGAACCTCGCGGATGCTAAAATCGTCCATAAGATGATGCTCCTTTTCTGTGTGCGATTGAATGGCTGCGGATGAAAGATCCTGAGTAAATATTCTGTTTGTTGGGGAAGAATCCCTGCCTTTGAATCGTTATATACACGGGAAACGGGAGCGAATCTCTGGCAAAAGCGCTGTCGCGGTTGACAGTCGCGCCCGGACGCTATAAAATTGTGTCAAGGCATGTTCCGGGTATGGGGGAGAGGGCCTCGCCCGAACAACCGCCCGTTATGCAATGAAAAAAGGAGGAGATCCTATGAAACAGATCACCCGACGGCTGGTGGCTGTGTTGCTGTGCATGGCACTTGCACTGCATGCGCCGTTTGCCGCGGCGCAGGATAGCGGCATGCCGCTCGTCTTTGCGCAGGTGCTCATCACCATGGGCGATGGATCGCAGCAGACCATTCCCGCCCAGACGGTGACCACTTCGCTGGGCGACGTGGTCTACTGGGTGGACCAGAGCCTGCTCACCCCCGAGCAGATTGCCGCGCTCATCACCGGTCAGCTTCAGCTCGTCGATGAGCAGAACACGGTGATTTTGCAGCAGCCGCTGGATACCGGCATGGGCGTGATGACCGATACCCCCATGCAGGTGATCAATGCG
>CALVTV010000109.1 GCA_944363005.1 uncultured Clostridia bacterium
TTTTTACCCCGTCTGGAGCATCTACACGGCGAGGAGCTGCGATCAACCGGCGATGATGATTCACGCGCTGGATGGAACGGAAGTGATCTGGTGAACCGAAGTGAAAAGGCCAAAACAGCGGCCGCGCCGGCACGGTTGACTATGCTGCATCGAATCTGCACGTTTTTGAAAGAAACCTTCCTGACGCTGCGCTTTGTCGAGGGGGCGCTCCTGTGCTGCGGGATCTATGTTCTCGGCGATCTGGTCTGGTGGAGCGCGGAAAGCTTTCTCTATTTATTCGGCGCGTCCACGCTTTTCAGCTCCTTCATTTATCTGTTCCCGGTTTGCGCCGCGTTTCCCTACGCCCTGCGATACCGGGAAAACAGAAAGAACCATTTGGACTACATGATTTTGCAGCGGTGCTCGGTTTCAAGGTACTTGAACACCCTGTTTGTCCGCACCGCAGCCTCCGGTTTTGCCGTCATGGCGGCGGGCACGCTCCTGTTTCTCGGCCTGATTCCCGTGTGTTTCCCTCACGCCGTCCTTTCCTATGAGCTGGAAGAGATCGGCGGCCTCATTATGCCGTTCATGGAGGGCGTCGCCCAGGCGGAGAACTGGTTTGCGTACTTCGGCTTTTATACGGTGCTCATTGGGATTTCCGGCGTTTTTTGGGGCGTTCTGGCCCTGACCGTCTCCGCATGGGTGGACAACACGTACGCGATTTATATTTTTCCCATTCTCTTTTTCTACGCGATGGACTATGCTGCCTCCAACCTTCACCTGTATTCGCTTTCGGGGCAAATGTTCGCCATGTATTACTATGAAACGTGGCAGCAGGCGCTGCTTTATCCGCTGGTGACATTCGGGTCGATGAGCGTTTTGTGCTACCTGGCATTCATCTATCGGGGAAGGAGGAACTGCCGTGAGTCTTAACAGGCGTTCCAATCATCTGCTCAGGGACATGGTCATGAAAATGCGGTCCGTGTTCATTCTGCTGTTGATTGTCGCGTACGCAGGCCCCTATCTGTGCCAGGGATATGTGTTCACAAGCCGCTACGGGGCCGTTTTGAATGCGTGGGGCACGTTTGCCTGCGCCATGAGCAATGCGAAAATCCTGCTCGTCTGTTTTGTGGGCTATATTCTGTTGATCAGCGATGTCCCCTACTTTTCCGCCGCCAACATCTATGAGGTTGTGCGTTCCAAACGGTGGACGATCATGCCCGTGCGTGTCATTGCTCTGTTGAAGGTCACGCTGCTTTATTTTGCCGTGCTCTTTGTGCTTTTCTGCATTTTAGGCGGCTGTACGGATTTCAATCCCAACGTCTGGGACCGAATCCATTATTCCTACGCGCACGGGCAGTATATTGAGGACCTGTATATGGATGCTCCGGGGAATGTGATTGCTAACTACACGCCGTTTTCAGCCTTCGCGGTCAATCTGTGCCTGCTGTTGCTCGTCTTTACCAGCATGGGCCTGCTCTTGCTGTTTGCGGCCATGCTGCTGCCCGCGAAAAAAGTGCTGCTCATGAGCCTGTGCGCCTGGGGCGGGTTTGACATGGCGATTGACGAGATGGGCTTCGGCTACAAAATGTATCTGTATTCGCCGTTGTCCTATACGCGCCTGAACATCATTGACGCGCATCACACCAACCTGTATTACCCCTCAAAAGGACGAATCCTTGCGGCCGCGCTGTTCATCTGTGTTGCGGTCACCGCCGGCTGCCTGCTTTTCCCCGTAGAACGCCGGTTGGGCTATCTGAATAAGAAGGAGTAATCATCATGAACCAAATCATCCTTCATGAAATGAGCAAGTCCTTTGGCAAGAAGAATGTGATCAAAGCGCAGAATGCCTGCTTTTCTCCGGGCCGGATCTACGGGATTGTCGGTCAAAACGGTTGCGGGAAAACCGTGCTGTTCAAATGCATGAGCGGCCTGATGCCCACGACGTCCGGGCGTATTGAAATCCAGCTGGACGACCCGGCCCAAAAGGCGCGTCCGTACTGCGGCATTGTGATTGACGGCGCGGGATTCAATGATTCACTCAGCGGTCTGAGCAATCTCGTCGCCCTGGCGGACATCACAAAAAAAGCCGACAAAAAAGCAATCGCCAGCCTCATGACGTCCGTAGGTCTTTCGCCAGACAACCGAAAAAAAGTGCGGTATTATTCCCTGGGCATGCGCCAACGGCTCGCGATTGCCCAAGCGATTATGGAAGATCCCGCGATTTTGCTCCTCGACGAACCGCTGAATGGACTGGATTACGAAGGTGTAAAAACGGTTTACGACATCCTCAAGGCGCAAAAGGAGAGGGGGAAAATCATCCTCGTCGCCAGCCACCACGAGGAGGACATCCGCCTGCTCTGCGACGAGGTGTATTGGCTCAAGGATGGCATTCTGGAGCGGATTGAGGACATATCCGAATACACGCGGTTTAAAGAGGCATGGGTCAAAAACGAAAAAACGGATTGAGGAACTGCAAGCGTTTTCAAACAGTACAGAGCCCGCGCTTTACGACCTGCATGGTTGATTTCAAATCATCACAGGGCGTAAAGTGCGGGCTTGTCGTGTATTCGTGGGGAGCAGAGGCGCTTCGCCTGCGCACTTGCCATGCTCAAACCATTTTACTATAACGAGAGCCTGAGCGTTTGGCTGCGGGGAAAACCGCGGAACATACGGAGCCATGCGTTTGGAAGCGAGAGAAAGCCCGATGAAAATGATGATTGCGGAGTAAAAAGGCATGAAAATCTATGAGAAGAGATTATATGATCTGCACTGCTCTGGACCCGATGAATCTGGCCTTTGTTTGTTCGCTGCGCATGGGCGAGATCCTGGGACTGAGTCCACATCTCCGATGAAGAAAGCGCTGATGACAGCGCCTAAACCATCAAAAAACGGCTTACAGCGGTTGGATGAATGTTAGATTTTTAAATTTTGATGAGGGGGACAAAAAACCAGCGCCCACCAATGTTAGACGGAAACCAGCGCGTTTTCTGGGTGCTGAATCTTGCGTTGCGAGAAAACATCAATCCGCAGCTACTGTATTTTGCCCGGATTAGGTGCGCGCTAGTAGTTGAATAACAGAATACGGGCAATGAGGTGATGGTATGGAGCAGCATATTCGGCAGTTCATGGATCGGTATTTGTCCCGCGGGAAAATCGCCTACCGGCTTCCCGTGGCCATACCTATCGGTCAACTTTGCCCTGTGATCGAGGAAACGCGAAAGAAGAACGCTGCATCTTTGCCCCTCAAGGCGCAGAATGGGCTTCCTTTTTGGTTTGTCGTCAACAAGACCACTGAAGCACAATGCGACGCGGCAGCGGCCATCGCCAGGCGGAGCTTTGTATTTGACGAGCTGTCAGGGCAGACCGTGGAAGAATCAACCATTGACGAAGCGGTTTAGTCCAGTGTGATTGAAGGCGCCTTTGCATCAAAAGCAGAGGTCGCCTGAATCATCCGACAAAACAAAAGCCTGGCCAACAAATCCGAGCAGATCGTCAAAAACAACTATCAGGCGCTGCTGCATGTGCTTGAACATTTGGAAGATCCCATTACAGCGCAAACCCTCATCGACATTGTACGAATTGTCACCCGCAGCGCTTCTGATGAAACGACGGAAGGATTCAGAACCATTCCTTTCTATGTGACCGGACGTGAAGGGATCGACTATATCCGGCCGGATGCGGCGCAGGTTC
>CALVTV010000110.1 GCA_944363005.1 uncultured Clostridia bacterium
CGATCGGGGCGGGGAAGGATTTGCCGTTGATGCTGACGTTTTCCATCACAGGGTTTTCCCAGTTGAGCGCGCGAACGGACTTGTCCACACCCTCGATGGAGACGTTGCGCAGCACGAGGCCTGTGATCGGCACTTCGTCAAAGGCTTCCATAAAGATGCCGTACTGACCGCCCGTGCTGGTCAGGTTCTCGATGGTGATGTTGCGGAAGTAGGGGAGGTAGTCACCGTCGCGGCCGGTGTCATAGAGCATCGTGGCATGCACGGAAGCCTGGCCGACCGACTTGACGGTGGAATTGCGCAGATACACATTTTCGATATAGCCGCCGCGCTGGGCGTTCGTCTTGAAGCGGAGCGCGTAGTTGAGTGTCGGGCTGTCAAACGTGTTGTTGTCAGCAAAGACGTTGCGGATGCCGCCGCTCATCTCCGAACCCATGGCAATGCCGCCGTGACCGTTGGCAAAGTTGTTGTTGCGAATGATGATGTTCTGGCTCGGCCAGCCAGCATCGCCCAGGGCGCGGCCATCGGCGTTGCGGCCCGCCTTGATGGCGATGCAGTCGTCGCCGGTGTTGAAATAGCATTCTTCGATGAGCACGTAGTTGCAGTTTTCCGGATCGCAGCCGTCGTTGTTGTAGCCGTGCGTATCAACGGTGACGCCGCGCGCGGTAAAGTTGACGCACTCGACGGGGTTCATGATCCACATCGGAGAATTCTTGAAGGTGACACCTTCTACCAGCACGTTGGTGCAGTTGAGCACCTGGAAGAAGTTCGGACGCAGGTAGTGGCCTTCGCCGTAGACGCGCTCTTCAAAGGGCACGCGGTCGTCGGTCTGCGCACGCAGCGTGTTCGCGTCGGCGCTCTGCGGGCTGGAGGTGGAGCCATCCTCGTTGAAGGTCTTGCTCCAGTTCCACCAGTTGTCCTTGTCCGCGTTGCCGTCAAGCGTGCCCTTGCCGGTCAGCGCGATGTTCTCTGCCTGATAGGCGTACACCAGCGGCGACCAGTTGTACAGGCCGGAACCCTCGTAGTGGCAGTAGACGAGCGGATAATTGCCGTGTGTGATGTCCCGGGTGTACAGAAGCAACGTGTCCTCGCTCTCCAGGCAGAGATTGACGTTGCTCTTGAGGGTGATGGCACCGGTGTCATAGGTGCCGGAGGGAACGACGACCTTGCCGCCGCCAGCCTCGCTCACGTGGTCGATAGCGGCCTGAATGGCAGCGGTGTCCAGATTGCCGTCATCGGGCACTGCGCCAAAGTCGAGCACATTGACCGTGTAATCCGGGAATACCGGATCACTGATGTGGGTGAGGATCTCTTCTGCCATGTCCCAGGAAAGCTCGGTTTCCTCGGCGGTGGCGGGCAGTGTGCTCATGAGCATGGCAGTCGCCAGGACGAGCAGCAGAGAAAGCATCCGATTTCGCATGGGGAGTCTCCTTTCGGTGCGTTGGTTTGTGCGACGGCCGGTTCCGTTCGCACAGAGCAGCCAGAACGCTCGCGGCTGCTTGGTGCGATTAGTATAGTTTTTCCCTTTTGTATTTGTCAAATTGCGTATAAAGCTAAGCGCATTTTATTAAATAATGAGCATATTTCACGGAATGAGCTGCCGAATTTGCACTTTTTTGACGTCGGACGCAATTCCTGTGGAAAAAGAAAACGTTTCTTGTTATAATGAAGAAAGTGACGATCTGTTTGACAAGGAGGCTAATACATGCGGGACGATCAGTTCACCGATCAGGATGTGCGCTACCTGCAACTTTTGCGCAAACAGTACAGGACCATTCAGGAAGCGTCTGCCGAGGTGGCGCATTTGCGGGCTGTGATGCGCCTGCCCAAGGGCACGGAGCACTTCCTTTCGGATTTACACGGCGAACACGCCGCTTTTTTACACATTCTTCATAACGCGAGCGGTGTCATCAAGCGCAAAATCAACGATCTGTACGGCGATATCCTCTCCTCACATGAGCGGGATATGCTTTCGACCCTGATCTATTACCCGGACGAAAAACTGGCTTTGCTCAAGAAAAAAGGCGTGGTCACCCCGGAGTGGTACAGGCTGACGATTTATCGCCTGGTTGAGGTTTGCAAGGTTTGCTCCGTCAAGTATACGCGCAAACGTGTGCGCAACGCGATGCCGCGTGAAATGGGCGCGCTGATTGAGGAATTGCTACTCAACGACGGAACGCCGGACAAAGAGGGCTACCACAAGGAAGTCATGCAGTCCATCCTGGAAACCGGCCAGGCTGACGCCATGATTATTGCGCTCAGCCGCGTGATTCAGACGCTGGCAATCGACCGGCTGCACATCATCGGGGATATCTTTGACCGCGGACCGCGCGCGGATCTGATTATGGATGCGCTCGAGAACTACCATCAGGTGGACGTGCAATGGGGCAACCACGACATTGCCTGGATGGGCGCTGCCGCACTGAGCGAGGCCTGTATTGCCCAGGTGATCGTCACGTCGGTCAAGTACGGCAATTTGGAAACGCTGGAGGTCGGCTACGGCATCTCCATGCGCCCGCTTACGACGCTGGCGATGACCTGCTATGGCGATGATCCCTGCGCGGAATTCCTCCCGCGGGACAATGGCGAGGATTTGCACGAGGACGAAATGGAGCTGGCCCGCATGCACAAGGCAGCGGCCATCCTGCAATTCAAGCTCGAGGGGCAGCTGCTTGAACGTCACCCGGAGTACGGCATGGAATCGCGCCGCTTGCTGCATCACATCGACTTTGAAAAGAAGACGGTTCAGGTGGAGGACAAGACGTATCCGCTTCGCTCCTGTCTCTTCCCGACGATCGATCCGGCAGATCCCTATGCGCTCACGGCGCAGGAGCGCGAGGTGATGGACAGGCTGACGCTCGAATTCGCGCATTCGGAAAAGCTTCAGCGTCATGTGCAGTTCCTCTATAGCGCGGGCGGCATGTACTTGCGCTGCAACGGCAACCTGCTCTATCACGGTTGCATTCCGATGGAAGAGGATGGCTCTTTTGCGGCGATTCCCGTGAACAAGCGCGCGCGTGTAGGCGGCCGGGCTGCGATTGACGCGGCGGACAAGATGGCGCGTCAGGGGTATTTTGCGACGTTGGGCAGCGCGGCGCGGCGGGACGGACAGGATTTCCTTTGGTATCTGGGCAGCGGGCCGAATTCGCCGCTCTTTGGTAAGGCCAAAATGGCGACGTTTGAGCGCTACTTTATCGCGGACAAGGCGGCCCATGTTGAGGTCAAGAACCCGTATTACGAATACCAGAACGACGAGGAGACGGCGCTGCGCATCCTCAAAGAGTTTGGGCTGAGCGAAAATGGATTCATCATCAACGGCCATGTGCCGGTCAAGCTTGGACAGGGAGAGAGCCCCATCAAGGCCGGAGGGCGGCTATTGGTGATCGACGGCGGGCTCTCCCGGGCGTATCAACCGGTGACGGGGATTGCGGGATACACGCTGATTTTCACATCGCACGAATTGAATCTGGTGGCGCACCAGCCCTTTGAATCGACGGCCAGCGCCATTTCGGCGGAACAGGACATCCATTCGGTGCAGAGCCTGGTCAAACAGATGCCCAGGCGGCTGCTCATTGCGGATACGGACGAGGGGGATGACCTGCGCGCGCGTGTGGACGATCTGATGGCGCTGATTGCGGCTTACCGCAGCGGCGTGATCAAGGAGTCGCGCAACTGAGAGCGGCGGCGTTTGGAGCGCATGGACAGGCGGGTGAAGTGTCCGCGGCGTACATGCATCGTGTGATTGATCAGGCGATCGAGTGCGCGGCTGAGCGCGAGCGTCTGGGCGCTGTCGCCGCAGGCAGCCAGGAGGGCTTCTTCCAGAGCGGCGCGGTGATGGCGGACGAGGTGAACAGGGGTATGCGACATGCGGAAACTCCTTTCCTTCGATCTTCTTAGGACAGGATACCAGAGTTGGCGCGCGAATTCAACCGAAACGTTTGTCGAATCGGCTCGAATGGAAAGGGAAACTGCAAAAATTGGTGGGATAGGAATGGAACAAATGCATGGAGGGTTGACGGCGCATCAGGCGATGCACGTCATGGTAAAACCGCGCCCGGTGCTCATCGTGTTTGATCTGGACGGCACGATTGCGGACAGCCGGGAATTGGCGCGGCTGAGCTACAAACGCATTTTCGCGCAAATGGGATACGGGGAAATCTCGGATGCGCTGGCCGATTCCTTCAACGGGCCGGATGCCGACGAGGTTTGCCGCGTGATGGGGATCGGACCGGAGCGCCGCGCGCTGTACGACGCGCTCGTCGATCAGACGGATGTGGAACTGGTGCATACGGTTGGGCGCATGTTCCCCGGAACGGCTAATCTGCTCGAAGCGCTTGCGTCAGAGGCGGTGCTCGCGATTTTGACCAATGGATCAAACCGCTACTGTGAGGCATGCATCGAAGTATTCGGCATCGGCCGATATATTCACTTGCACAGCGGGTTTGTCAGCGGGGTGAGCAAAGCCCAGCGCATGACGATGTGGGCGCAACAGCTCGATGCGCGGCGGGTGATCGCCGTGGGCGACCGATGCAGCGATGTGCGCAATGCGCGGGAAGCCGGGGCGTTTGCCGTCGCGGTCACGTACGGCATGGGCACGCGCGAGGAGCTTGACGGCGCGGATGCGCTCTGCGATACGCCCGCCGAGGTCGCCAAGGCGTGCCTGCGCGTGATCCGCGAAGGGTAAGGGATTGCTTTTTTTGCCTCTGCGCTGTACAATGAATGACGATATATCCCAAAAAAGGGACAGATGCGGGCCGAGCCCGGCAGGAGGATACAATCATGGATAAGAAGAATACCGCCGTCGTGACCGTCGTAGGTGTGGATACGTGCGGCATCATTGCGCGCGTGAGCGATGTGCTCTGGAAACACGACGCCAATATTCTGGACATTTCGCAGACGGTGCTCTCCGGCATGTTCAA
>CALVTV010000111.1 GCA_944363005.1 uncultured Clostridia bacterium
ATGATCGGCGCAAGTTCCGCGGATATTCGCCTCACCGCACAGGTATCCCTGGCCGGGACGGGCGCGCCGAATCCATATGAAGGTGAAGCATTTACCTGCTATCGTGCAGCAGAGCTCGATCAAGTCACGGACAGCGCTTTCTCCGCCTTGCTGGGCCACGCCATTCCTGAGCAAAATTGGAACGAACAGGCCCCGCTTGGCATGAACGATTCCCTCATTCAGCTCTATTACGCCCGCAATCCCCTGGCGCGCCTAGTCGGCAAAAAGCTGTGCAGCATGAAGGATCAGTCCATCGCCGCTGGTAAGCCGGATCTGAACCTGCTCTTCATCTATAACATGCCTTTCCGCGGGATCGCCAAGATGATGAATGGCATGGTTTCCATGGAGATGGCCGAAAACATACTCAAGATGGCCAATGGGCACTTCTTCCGCGGTCTCTTTGGTGTCATTCGCGGATACTTGCGCCGGCCCAATCTGGCAAAAATGAAACAGGAGGAACAATGATATGAGCGGCAACAAGAACTTCTGGGTCTCCTTCTCCGAACGCCACCCCAAAGCGGCCCAATGGATTCGGGAAGGCGGTCTGTTTGTCATCGTCAGCAACCTGATCACCGTGCTCAAGTACTTCATGCTGCAGTTCCTGCCGGCCGCATTTTCCAGCCTGCCAATGATCGATTTCGGTTGGCCCGGCATCCCGGTAACGCTCTTTGGAGAAACCTTCCTCTGGAACATCATCGGTTACGATGTGGCGCACGGCGGTCTCCCCTATTTCTGCGCGTACATGGTCGCCATGTTTGTCGGCGAGGTCATCAATTTCCCCATTCAGCGCAACTTTGTCTTCCGCAGCCATGGCAACGTCGTGCGTCAGGCACTTTGGTATCTGGCGGCGTTCATCGTCGTCACCTTCATCGTCAATTCCATCAACTGCGTATGGGTTGCCGTTGCGGGCCTGGTTGTGCCCGACTTCATTTACAACATCGGCACCACCGTGCTCAACGGCGGCGTTTCCATGGTCATCTTCTTCATCGTCAACAAAATCATCTTCCCCGAAGGCGAAGCAAAGAAGGCCTAAACCCTTGATTTGCATGGCACAGCACACAAAAATATGATATAATAAGTCACCGGCCCTTGAGCCGGTGACTCTTTCGGCTTATCGCCGCAAACAAAAGTGAGGGAATCACCCATGAAACTCCTGTCCATTGCCGTTCCCAGTTACAACGCTGCTCAATACCTGTCCCATGCCGTGGAAACGCTGCTCTCCGGCGGCGATGATGTCGAAATTCTGATCGTCGATGATGGCTCTACGGATACCACCGGCGCGCTCGCGGACGCCTTTGCGCAAGAGCACCCCGGCATCGTTCGCGCGATCCACAAGGAAAACGGCGGCCATGGCGACGCCGTCATGACCGGCTTGCGCGCGGCCACAGGCCTGTATTTCAAAGTCGTCGATTCAGACGACTGGGTTGATGAACAGGCGCTGCGCCAGGTGCTCGATACCCTGCGCACACTGCATGAGCAGGCGCGCGATGTGGATCTGTTCGTCAGCAACTACGTCTATGACAAAGTGGGTGTGCGGCACAAGCGCGTCATTCGCTATGATCACGCGCTTGCAGAAGGACGCGTGCTGACCTGGGACGACGTCGGTCACTTTTTTGTTGGCCAGTATATCCTGATGCACGCGGCCATCTACCGCACGCAGTTTCTCCGGGATACGGGGCTGGAGCTTCCCAAGCACACCTTCTACGTGGATAATCTGTACGTCTATGTGCCCATGCGCGATGTGAAGACGCTCTACTACCTCAATGTGGATCTGTACCATTATTTCATTGGACGCACCGACCAGTCCGTTCAGGAGCAAACCATGATCCGCCGCATCGACCAGCAATTGCGCGTCAACCGTTTGATGTTCGATCTCGTGGACGTCTCCGCCTTGACGCACAAACGGCAGCGCGAATACATGGTCAGCTACCTGGAAATCATCACCACCGTGTCCTCGGTGCTGCTGGTCTGCTCGGGCACGCCGGAAAACCTGGCCAAAAAGGACGCTCTCTGGAACGACATGAAGGCCCTGCATCCCGACGTCTATCGGAAGCTGCGCCGAGGACTCATCGGCCGCGCGCTGCACTTGCCTGGGCGGTTCGGCCGGTTTGTGGTGTTGACAGGCTATCACATCAGCCAGCGCCTTTTCGGATTCAACTAAACCGAATTGCTTATTGGGACGAACGGTTCAAACGCGATGACAAAGATCCGCAAATCCCGTCGCATGCTTCCCGAGGCCCATGCTCGGCAACAGATTTACATTAAAAAACAGGTCGCCTTGTGCAACCTGTTTTTTTGTATTTCAACCCCTGTGCATCCGGCGCCAAGCCATTCAAGCTGCACGCCAAATCTGTGCATATCCAATTAAAAATAGCTGATCTTTACCCGTTTCCCCATCCGTTCGAGGCATTCGCTCAAATCCCGAACGAGATTCATCTTGATATTAAAGTTGATGGGCCGGTTGGGATTCTGATGTGCCGGGTTGATCGCCCGGCCAACAAAGAAATTGATGTCCGTCGCTTCCTCAAAGAGCAGGCGGCAAATCAAAGACGCACCGTCCCGCTTGAGGCTCCAACTCTCGTATTCTTCGTTGTCCTCCAGGTAGTTCTTGGCATAAGAAACCACCTTGTTGACCGTAATGACCCCTTCCGTCACCAGGTCTACACCGTCAATTTCGGAAATCGGCGGAACATCCGGGCTTTCAAAGGCAAGCGTTGGCCGGAGGGGACGCTGCAAATACTGCGCAACAAGCGAAGCCGTTGTGCCGCCGCAGACGATGTGCTTCCCCTCTTTGGAGAAAAACAGAGACATCATCCGATTGCAGTCATCGCGATTGGCAGGCGGGCCAAAGAGCAAATTCATCGGCACGCGTCGGCGGATGCGCACAACGCAGGCCGTGGCATCGTCGCTCGGCTCCCCGCCGTAAAGTTTGTTGCATTCATCGATGAGGATGGTGGAAAGGGTCTTGGCCGTATAACCCGCTACGGACACGGACTCCAGAAACGCCACAATGTCCTCGCGTTGCCAGCCGAGATTATACGTCGCGCCGACACCGGCATGCGGGCATCCGTCGCTCATCGCCACAAACAAATCGTCCGCTTGCAGGGGAATGATCGATTTGTAAATCTGCTTGCCACCGATGGTCATCTCCGTCATGGGATAATCCACGTGTTCGCCATTGCGAATCAGAATGACCAGCGGGTTATCGTACTGAATCAATTCAGCGGTTTGGTTTCCAATGAGGTGGATGATGGTAAATGTGGAATAAGCCACCCCCCGCTCCGAACAGACGGGAAGCGTAGCCGCGATCGTGGAGACGCATTCCTCAATGGGCAACCCGGCAGTCATCATGGTGGAGATGATCTTGGAAGTCAGTGTAGATAAAATGCTGCCTTTGACCCCGCTACCCAGTCCATCGGCCAGAACGATGACCGTCGAATCTTCCCCCTGCGCAATGTCCACATGGTCCCCGCAGAGCTGTTCGCCGACGTGGTTGATGCTCTTGTAGCCGATATCCACGCACAAATCATTCATTGCTGATCGACTCCTTCAGTTTGGTCAAGGCAATCTTGGTTTCTGCGGCCGTTTCGCCCAGCAACGAAGCGATCTCCTGGACAATGCGCATCTGTTTGTCCACCACCTTATCCGCCACCTCAATGGTTTGGCGGCTGATGCTTTCCTTCTTTTCGCGTTCGCGCTCCTCGTCGCTGACATCACGCATGATGCAGATGAGCAAATGGCTCTCCTTGTCATGCACCACCGTCTGATCGACATAGCGTTTGTACTCGGCAAGGTACTGCCGTTGATTGACAACGTTCTTGCCGGAGCTCATCACGTTCATGAACACCGTAGGATCGAGAATGCGAATAACCGGTTCGCCCATGACATCCGCAGAAGAATTCAGGTTCATGATCTTTTTTGCGGCTTTGTTGATCTGCTGAACCTCCAAACTCTCATTGAGCACGATCAGGGCATTGGGCGTATTCCTGACGATGTTGTCCGAAAAGCTCTCGGCCCGATCCTTGAGGTACGGCAGGCACATGGAGATTTCCGCTTTTCCCTGATAGATAGCAATGGCCTTTTCCCGGCAGGTATCGTATCCGCAGGAACCGCAATTGAGCTCCTGGCTGGGTTTGAACTTGCCCATTTGGCGAAGGATGCTGTTGATTTCATATTCCGACGGCTTCGGCGAATCCAACACAATCGGGCTAAAACTCTTGCACAGCGCCATAAAGTCAGGCTGTTCGATTTGAAAATCGCGCTCACCGGCAAAACCGGAGACCGCCATATAATCCTTGACCGGAGAGCGGTGATATTTCTCCATCACGGGTCCGCCGATACAGCTTCCCACGCATGCCGACATCTCAATAAAGCAACGGTGTACCTTGCCGCTCTCGATATCCCGGAGCGCCTGAATGCAGTTTTGCACACCGTCAATGGCCAGATAGGTGTATCCCGGAGCATCCTGCGCCATGGTTTTGAGAATCCCGCCCGTCGTGGGGAAAAGACGCGTATGGCTCTGCGGATTCTCGTCCATCTCCCGCCGAAGCTCAATCTTTTCGCTTTCCAGCCAACGGGAAAGCTCCTCAAACGTCAGCACGGCGTCAACAAGCCCTTTGTAATGTTCGGCCTCGTCCTTCTTGGCCACGCACGGCCCAATGAACACGGTCTTTGCTCCGGGATGATGCATTTTGATCTCGCGGCAATGCGCCTGCATTGGGGAAAGCACATCGGCCAGGTATTGCAGCGCCGTGGGGAAATACTTCTGAATCAGCAGGTTGACCGAATGACAGCAGGATGAAATCAAAATATCGCGCCGGTCCTCGCGCAGAATGCGGTCGTATTCGTTCTTGACCAGCGTTGCACCGATGGCCGTCTCCTCCACATCGGCAAACCCGAGTTTGAGCAAAGCCTCCCGCATCGCCGCAAAGCCCACGCCATCATAATTGGCCACGAAAGACGGCGCAAGGCTCACGATCACCGGCTCCTCCCCTTGCAGGAACACCCGCACCTTCTCCGTTTCATCGACGATTTCCTTGGCATTCTGCGGACAAACGACGAAGCACTGGCCGCACAGAATGCACTCATTGTTGATGATGTGCGCCTGATTCCCCGAAAAGCGAATGGACTTCACCGGACAATGCCGGATGCACTTGTAGCAATTCTTGCAATTGGATTTCTTGAGCGTCAGACAATCTTGCACGGTTGAACACCTGTCCCTTTCTCTTCCAATTTTATCGTCGGCATTTTCCCCGCTTGCCGAGGATGCCCAGGCACCTCTTTGTGAAACCTTTCCTCAGCGAACCGGAAAACAGCTCCGCTCGCGTTCCAAGGAAAAGACCGCGTTCTTGCACTTCATCAGCGCAATACACCCTATACAGTATAGCATGTTCTGTTCCCGCTGCATAGGGACGGTTCGCGAAAATTGCAAAAATCCGCGCGCATTTTGTTATATAATTGTCAACTCGTCAATCTAGTCTTGATGCCTGAATATCCTTGCTTTGTTCCTTTACGCGGCCGTGCTTGCGGCGCGTGACGTTGCCGCATTTCAGTCAATCGAAGTCGCACGGTCGTGATTTGACCAATCTGCACAAAACGGTGGACTTTTCTTGTCCGTTCGGTTATAATGGTAAAAAACACATGCGTCCATTCGACGAATATGGACAACGGTTGCAGGGAGGAAACGCGATGCGGGTACAGGAAATCGCCAACGTACTGAATGCGCAGTGGCTCTGCGGTGAAGATTGCGCATCCATGCAGGTCTCCACGGCCTTCGCCTCAGATATGATGAGCGATGTCCTGGCCTTTGTTCAGGAGGATACCGTGTTGCTGACCGGCTTGATCAACAGTCAAGCCGTACGCACGGCCGAAATGCTGGATCTTCCCTGCCTTGTCTTTGTGCGAGGCAAAAACCCTCACCAAGACGCCATCGAACGCGCACGAGCGCTTGGCATCGCCGCTTTGCTCACTCCGTACTCCATGTTTGAAGCCTGCGGCCGGCTCTATATGGCCGGTCTGCAACCGGTAAGATTGGGGGAAGACGATGATTAAAGAAACATATCCCGTTAAAGCCGGTGACATGACGGCGGCCGGTGATGTATCCGCCCGAATCAAGCGGCAAATGAAGCAGCTGGGCATCAGTGCCCCGATTATGCGCCGAATCTCCGTATGCACTTACGAAGCGGAGATCAACCTGGTCATTCACTCCCTGGGTGGGGAGCTCACCTTCGAGATCATGCCCGGAAAAATCCTCGTCTGCGCGCGCGACAGAGGCCCCGGCATCGCGGACATTGACAAAGCCATGACGGAAGGCTGGTCCACGGCGAGCAACGAGGTTCGCAACATGGGATTTGGCGCCGGCATGGGTCTGCCCAATATGAAGCGCAATGCCGATGAGTTTTCCATCACCTCCCAGGTCGGCGTGGGTACGGAAATCTCCATGGGATTTCTGATTTGATTGCGGCTGCTTGTGCCGTTTGCCAAAGGCACCAAGCTCCATGAAAGAGGGGTCAGCATTGCCAAAGAACGAAACCTATTACCATTCCGTCCGGCTTGACGTGGAGAAGTGCAAGGGCTGCACCATTTGCCTCAAGCACTGCCCGACGGAAGCCATACGAATTCGAAATAACCGCGCAACCATTCTCAGCGAGCGCTGCATCGACTGCGGCGAATGCATCAAAGTCTGCAAACATCACGCCAAGGTCGCCGTCACCGATCCCCTGGACATCATCCACAAAAAGCGCTACGCCATCGCCCTGCCCGCCCCCACACTCTACGCCCAGTTCCCGGGCGAACACAAGGCAACGGCCATCATTGCCGCGCTCTTTCGCCTCGGATTCGATGACGTCTTTGAAGTCGCGCGCGGCGCCGAGGTGGTATCCTATGCCATCGGCAAAACGCTGATTTCGCAGGACCGGACGTTGCCCGTCATCTCTTCCGCCTGCCCCGCAATCGTCCGCATGATCCAGATCAACTTTCCAAGTCTGATCGAAAACATCATCGATATCGTTTCCCCGATGGAAGCGGCGGCCAAAATTGCAAAAGAAGAATTCGCCCGCAAACACGGCGTTCCCGCTCAAGAAATCGGCGCATACTTCATCACCCCCTGCGCGGCAAAAGTGACCGCTGTACGCGCGCCCATCGGGCAGGAGGAATCCTACGTGGATGGCGTCATTTCCATACTGGATGTGTATACGGCGATGAACGCCTTCATCAAGGAGGGGTTTGAACCCTTTGAAATCGACCGCGCCAGCGCCGTCGGCATCCGATGGGCTGCTCCAGGCGGCGAGGCAACGGCAGTCGGCTCGCGCAATGCCCTTTGTGTCGACGGGATTGAAAACGTGATGCGCGTACTTGAACAGATTGAAAACAATCGTTTTGATCGTTTGGATTATTTCGAAGGGCTGGCTTGCGTCAACGGTTGCCTGGGCGGCCCGCTGACTGTTGAAAACGCCTATGTCGCCAAAAACCGGCTTAACCGCATCATCAAGCACGCGGAGCAAAAGAAGGTCAACCGTACCGCAATATTTGAGCATGCGCAAGATACGCTTCGCATGACGAAACCGATCGAGCCCAACAATGTGTTGCAGCTGGAAGGTTCCATCTTCGAACGGCTGGAAAAAGCCGAACGCATCGAGCAGGTCTTGGCCTCCCTGCCCGGCCTGGATTGCGGCTCCTGCGGATCGCCTACCTGCCGCGCCCTGGCTTGGGACATCGTTCATGGCGACGCAAGCGAGATGAACTGCATCCACAAGCTCAACGAGCGCATCAGTGCTCTGGCATCTCAAATGATTGAACTGGAACGCTCCACCCGTTTTTCATCCCCGCAGGAAGGGGAAAAAACGCAACTGCGGGCCAAGGAGGAATCGAGTCATGAAGCTTTCCGAGTTTGAAGCCCTTTCCGGCGCCAAACGCCTGACGAAGCCCATGGAAGATCGCGAGATTACCGCTGGGTATACGTGCGATTTGCTCAGCCACGTCATGGGCCGCGGCCAGGCGGGCATGGCCTGGATCACCGTGCAAACCCACATGAATGTGATCGCAGTCGCTGCGCTGTTGGATTTTGCCTGCGTCATTGTGCCGGAATCCCTGCCGATCGAGGCGCCCATTTTGGCAAAAGCCGAAGAGGAAGGCATAACCCTCTTCGCAAGCGATTTGACCGCCTATGAATTAGTCGCTCTGCTGGCTGCTCATGGCGTAGGTCCTGTTTCACGCTCATGAAGCTCTACGCCGATTTGCACATCCACTCTTGCCTCTCCCCTTGCGGGGATGCGCTGATGACGCCTAACAACATCGTCGGCATGGCTTATCTCAAAGGGTTGGACGTGATCGCCGTCTGTGATCACAACAGCGCAAGGAACCTGCCCGCCGTAAAGGCCGTTGCCGATACGATGGGTCTTCTGGTATTGCCAGGCATGGAATTGACCACCCGAGAGGACGTTCACCTCCTCTGTTATTTTCGCGATGTGCCCACTTGCCTGGCCTTTTCTGAGCAGATTTATGCCCATTTGCCTGACATTCCCAATCGCCCGCACTTCTTCGGAGATCAGTTGGTATTGAATGAACAGGACGAGGAGATCTCCACGGAAGGCAAACTGCTGATTCATGCCCTCGATTTGGGGTTTGAAGCGTGCGTGCAGCTGGCTCACAAATACGGCGGCTGCTGCGTACCCGCCCATATCAACCGCGGCGCAAACGGCGTTCTTCAGGCGCTTGGCTTTCTTCCCGAAAACGTTCCGTTGGATGCCCTGGAAGTCAGTGATAGCGCACCCGCTCCGTTGCTGGATTTGACCGGATGGCGGGTGTTGAAATCCTCGGACGCTCATGCCCTGGA
>CALVTV010000112.1 GCA_944363005.1 uncultured Clostridia bacterium
CATTCTGATGTCAGCGGGCTTCCGGGTTTTCCCTTCCTTCCGTTGACATGGTTATTCTATCACATCAGATTAGCACTGTCAAGCATAGAGTGCTAATTTCTTGTTTCTGCGTTTTTACTTCAATACGCAACGAATTGATATGTATTATTTGATTTATTGATATGAATATATCACCAATAATTTGACCTTTCCTAATTTTTGTGAAAAATAGTCAAAGATAGTCAGGTCAATCTGTTTTGTTTGCGGGCGACTTCATTGCGTCTGCACGCAATAAAAAAAGGGCGCGCCTTCTGGCGTACCCCTTGAATCAAGCCGTGCGCTGCAATGCGCATGCCCCACTGCGTTTGACTGCTTTTCTCCCGCCCAGCGGGACCTTCTTCGTTCATTTCGATCCGGTATCGGTTCAGAGCGTTTCGCCGCGCTCGATCGCCGCAATCTGGTCGATGCGCCGCTGATGGCGCCCGCCCTCAAACTCCGTCGTCAGGAAAATCTCCGCGATCATCCTGGCCAAATCCGCGCCGACCACGCGCGCCCCCATGGCGAGCATGTTGGCGTCGTTGTGCTTGCGGGTCATTTTCGCGCTGTAGCAATCCGAGCAGCAGGCGCAGCGAATGCCCGCGACCTTGTTGGCCGCGATGGAAATGCCGATGCCCGTGCCGCAGCAGATGATGCCGCGCTCGCATTCCCCCGACGCCACGGCCTGCGCCGCCCGCTGCGCAAACACCGCGTAATCGCAGCTGTCCGCCGTATAGGTGCCGTAGTCGCGGTAAGCCAGCCCCATTTCGTCCAGCAGGCCCATGATTTCCTTCTTCAGCGGCAAACCCGCGTGGTCACTTCCCAATGCGATCATGTTCGTTTCCTCCGTTCTCAATCGATCCAGTCCTCCGGGCGCGGCGGTTCTCTGCGCTCCGGCTCCTCTTCCTCCTGCTGCGTCCGGTCCACAAACACGAGCCGGTGCAAATCCTCGCGGCTGACCACCGAATTCGTCCCCATGCACGCCCGGCAGCGATACAGGCATTCCGGGCAAACACACCCGAGATTCAGGCTCTCCGCCTGAATCATATACGCGCCGCACTGCGGACATCCGCAACGCATATGCATCCCCCTCTATTCTTCGTCCGGCAGCATCATGTTGGCCGAACAGCCTTTAAGAATTTCCCGGTCCTCCGCCTGTGTGGAGAGCATGCGGAATTCGTAGCCGTTTTCCCGGAAATACGCGACCAGATCCGGCAGAATCCTGCGCGTGCGCACCTTGCTCTCGTGCATGAGCAGGATGATCACGTCCTTGCCCTCCAGCTGGCCCAGCGTATACTCGAGCATCTCCCGGTCGGAATCAAACGTGTACTGCGCGTCGCCCGTCATCGCATTCCAGTCAAACCACGCGTAGCCCTGATCGCGCACAAACGTCTTGGTCTTGGAGGAATAGCTCGTGCTTCCGCCGGGGAAACGGTAGAGATCCGTCGTAAATTCGGGATCGGTATACGTGCGCATCTCCTGAATAAAGCGCTCGATGTCGCGCGCCACATAGTCGGTGCTCTCCTTGAGCCGGTTGTAGGAGTGGCTCATCGAGTGGCAACCGACGGCATACCCCGCGTCCACGATCATCTTTGCGTATTCCGGAAAGGCACGCACGCTCAGACCCATCAGAAAAAACGTCGCCGGGACGTCCAGTTCCTTCAGCAGCGCCAGCAATTCCGGCGTATCCTTCTTGGGCCCGTCGTCAAACGTGAGATAGACGACCTTGCGCGCCGCCTCCTGCGCCTCGCCCGCCGCCACAGCAGGCAACAGCAAACAAGCCATCAGCAACGCCGCCATAAACCGTCTCATCATCGCTTCACGCCTCCCCGCATCACAGCAGTTTTTGGTGGGTAAAAGTGCGTCTTCCGTCCGCAAGCTGCGCGACGGTATCCCCGTGGCCACGCAGAATGTACTTGTAGGAGCAAGGCCCTTCCACGCCCATCGGGCCGCGCGCATGCAGCTTGCCGGTTGCGATGCCCACTTCCGCGCCGAACCCATAGCGGTATCCGTCCGCAAAGCGCGTGGAACAGTTCTGATAGACCCCCGCCGAATCGACCCGCGCGAAGAACCGCCGGGCGGCATCCTCCTCGCCGGTGAGGATGCAGTCGGTGTGATGGGAGCCGTAGCGGTTGATGTGCGCGATGGCCTCATCCAGCGAATCGACCACGCGCACGCTGATCGTCAGGTCGAGATACTCCGCGCGCCAGTCCGACGCATCCGCCGGTTCGCAGGGCACGGCCGCCGCCGCAAGCACCGCCTGCGCGCGCGCATCGGCGCGGATTCGCACCCCCGCGTCCGCCAGCGCGCGGCCCGCAGCGACGAGCGCCTGCGTGGCATGCGCATGCACCAGCAGCGTCTCCACGGCGTTGCAGGCCGCGGGATACTGCGTCTTGCCGTCGAGCACGACGCGCGCGGCCATTTCGGGATCACAGTCCTCGTGCAGGTAGATGTGGCACACGCCATCGCTGTGCCCGAGCACGGGAATGCGCGTGTTGTCCATAATCATGCGCACAAACGCATTGGAGCCGCGCGGGATAATGAGGTCGATGTCCTCGTCGAGTTCGAGCATCCCTCTCACGTCCTCGCGCGTGGTGAGCAGTCCGGCCCATCCCGCCGGCAGTCCGGCTTCAAGGCTCGCCTTCTCCATGACGGCAAACAGCGCCTCGTTGGTGTGCATCGCCTCTCGCCCGCCCTTGAGCAGCACGGCGTTGCCGCTCTTGAGGCAAAGACTGGCAATCTGCACCAGCGCATCCGGCCGCGACTCGAAGATCACGCCGATCACCCCAATCGGACAGCTCACCCGCGAGAGCACCAGCCCGTCGGCCAGCTCCGTGCGCATCTGTTCCCGTCCGATGGGGTCCTCCATCGCCGCAAGCGCCCGAAGCCCGGCCAGCACATCCGCGAGTTTCGCCTCGTCAAAGCGGAGCCGCTTTTTGACCGGCGCGCTCAAATCGTCCGCCGCCTGCAAATCCAGCCGGTTCGCGGCAAAAATCGTCTCTTTTCCGGCTTCCAGCGCCCCGGCGATGGCAAGCAGGGCTGCGCTTCGCGTTTCAGAAGGGGAGGCGGCCAGCGCAAAGCTCGCTTCCCGCGCCGCACGGGCGGCTACCCGCACGTCACTCATAGATTTCACGGCGCACGAGGTCCTGAATTTCCGCCTCCGTCGCCGGTTCGCTTGCGGTGATGGTCAGCTCGCGGCGGTCGTCGCCCCCTTGCACGGCCGTCACCAGCGGGAGCGCCATCAGCGCGCCCATGTTCGTATCGATGCTGCCCAGCATCTTGGTGCCCAGGCTGATGAGCCCCATCAGATCGCCGCTGTGCATGGCCTGGTAGAGCATCTGCATCAGCGCGTCATAGCTGCGGCTGCGCGCGGGATCGTCGCCCTCCAGCGACAGGCGCACAAAGCTGAGCACGTCCTCGCCGCCAAGCGGCTGCAAGCCCGCGCTCTTGCCCAGCGCATCGGCTTCTTCCTGCGTGAGCTCGATGTTCAGCGCGCCAACAGCATCGACCAGCTCCGGCAGCTGCGTGACATCCATGGCCATGTACGTGCTGATGTTCAGTCCCAGCAGCTCATTGAGCTCCCGGCAGACCAGCAGGCCGCGGCTCTTCTTATCCCCCTGCGCGTAGACATCCGCCAGCGCAACGGTCTGCGTGGTGCCGTCCTCCATCGTCAGTTCGATTTCGCGGTCGCAGTCGATGAGCGTCATCACCGCGCGCCCCGTCTTGCTGTTGATGGACGCGAGCATCAGCGTATCCGTGCGCTCCCCGTCCTGAAGGATCAGCACGATGTGGCTGACATTCTTGTCCAGCCCCTCCGCCTGCGAAAGCTCCCGCTTGGTCACGTTGATCTCGGCCAGCGCACCCACACACAGGCTCAGCGCCAGCGCGAGGGCCAGCACAAGGGCCATGATTCTCTTTGTCATTGCAAACCTCCGTCACTTCTTTTTAAATATGAACAGCTTGGAGAACACGTAGTTCAAAATGATGACCACGATGTTGACGATCAGCTTCATCACCAGATCGTTGAGCCCGAGCACCGTCACGCTTCCATACATGAGCACCGTCTCCATGCCCAGCGAGACCAGGCGCATGGCGAAAAAGCTGCCCGCCTCCATCAGCAGCGCGCGCACATTCGCGCAGTGTGTATGGAAGACGAACGCCTTGTTGGCCACGTAGCCAAAGGCCACGGCCATCACCCAGGCCGTCCAGGTGCCGGGCATCACGCCTAAGCCCGCGATGCGCGTAGCGATGTAATAGACGATGTAGTTGACCAGCGTCGTCGCCACGCCGACGAACAGATAGCTCACCAGTTCCGTGTTGTTCCAGATTTTTTCGCAGGCTCCGCCCAGTTTCGGGGAAACCTTGCCGATCAGGCGAATCACCGCGCGCGCCAGCGCATCGATTCCCTTCCAGATGGTTTTCATTCGTCCGGTCCTTTCTTTCTCCTCTTGACACAATCCGACAGAGCCGCTTGCCCGCGGACCGGTTTTCATTATAACACGCCCCCTCTTTCGGGTCAATCCGCTCCCACCTGCGGGCCATACAAAATCGCGCTTCCCGCTTCCCTTTTGGCGAAAAATGCCGTATAATAAGGGATTGAACAAGACTAACGAATCGGAGGCGACCCATCATGGAAAACCCGATCATCTCCTGGCTGTTTGAAACCGACGCTGTGCGCGTCTGCCCCGAGGGCCAGCCCTTCTGGTACACGTCCGGCAAGCTCGGCCCGTTCTATATCAACACGCAGTTCCTCTACGGCAGCGAAGCCGCGGCCAACGCGCTGCTTGCGGTCATCGAGCAGGCCTGCGCCGGCGACAAGCTCGCTTTCTATGACACGGTGTATGCCCACATCGAGGCGCAGCTGGCCTCCTGCCCGATCTATGCGCAGCTGATCGATCTGCTGTGCGAGGCCGCCCAAAAGCTCTCCTTTGACTTCGTCTCCGGCGGCGAGCGGCGCGACTTCTTCTTCTCCATGCCGGTTGCGCGCAAGCTGGGCAAGGGCCACCTGTCCATCTTCAAGGACCTCTCCAGCGTTTACACCGACGAAACCGGCAAGAGCATGCCCTCCGATCAGGCGGGACTTGCGGGCAAGCGCTCCGTGCACATTGCGGACCTGATCACCGTGGCCTCCTCCTATGTGCGCGCGTGGATTCCTGCCGTGGAGTCGCTCGGCGCGAAGATCGCCTATTCGCTCGCCGTGGTCGATCGCGACCAGGGCGGCAGCCAGATTCTTGCGGACGCGGGCTGCCCGCTCACGACGCTCGTGGTCATCAAGCCGGAGCTCTTTGAAACCGCGCACGCCATGGGCCGCATCACCGACGCGCAGCTTGCGCTGATCCTGGCCTTCATCGCCGATCCGGACAAGTTCATGACGGACTTCCTGCTCGCGCATCCGGATTTCCTGGCAAACGAGATCGCCAAGGGCGGCAAGAGCGCACAGCGCGCACAGCTTTGCATCGACAGCGGCTTCGCCCCGCAGGCGGCGCTGCCCCGCACCTGATGATGCGCGTCGAACTCATCTCCATAGGAAAAAGCGCAGAGGACCTGCGCTTTTTCATTCGGGCGGACGGCTCGCACGCGGGCGGCATCACCGTGCACAGCATGACGGGCCGCGCCTTCTCCTACGGCATCGCCATCGCGCCGCCCATGCGCAGGCAGGGCATCGCCCGGCGCGCCCTTTGCCTGCTCTTCGCGCAAATGACCGGCCGCGGATTTGAAACCGCGCGGGTACAGGTTGCGCCCGGCAACGCCGCCTCGCTTGCGCTGCACCGTGCGCTTGGGTTTGAGGAATGCGCCCGCACGGCGGAAGCGGTCACGCTTGCCCGTTCTCTGACAGTTTAAAGCAAAGTGATACGAAAAGACGGTTGATCCCGCGATCAACCGTCAGACTGTCAAACAACCTTTCGGGTGGTTTGGAGGGCCGCTGCCCTCCAAATGCAATCCGAATCCGGCGACATGCGCGGCGGATTCGGAAGCCTTGCGCAGCAAGGTTTCCTTACGCTGTTTCCCGCCCGGGAGCTCCAAAGGAGCGAGAGGGAAACAGCGCAAGCCTCTCGAAAAAGAACGCCACTGGCGGACTTTTTCGACACGCTGAGACGATTGATCCCGCGATCAACCGTCTTTTGTTTGCCTTTGCGCGCGCGGCACGTAGAGCCAGGCCGCAATCAACGCCGTCAGCGGCGCCGCGGCCACCAGGCCGAAGCTGCCCACCAGCGTGTTGAGCAGCTGGCTGGCGACGTACTTGAGGTTTACGATGTCGATGACCGGCGTGCCCTGACCCATGAAGTACATGAGCATGGACAGGTAGTTGCCCGAATAGGCGAGCATCAGCGTCGTGGTCATCGTGCCCAGCACGCTGCGGCCCAAGCGCATGCCGCTGGCCAGGAGCTCCTTGCGGGGCACGTCCGGCCGGTGATGGACGATCTCCTGGCAGCTGGCCGAGATGTCCATGCTCAGATCCATCAGCGCGCCGGAATTGGCGATGAAGATCATGCCGCAATAGAGCGACTTCGCGTCCACCGTCATCGCGGACTGCGAGAGCAGCGGCACGATATACGGGATATCGCCGCCATCCAGCTTGAGCGCCTCGGTGAGCACGACGGAGAGCACGCAGGTGACCACCGTGCCCGCCATGGAACCCAGGAAGGCGATGAGCGTCTTGCGGGTCAGACCCGCAACCAGGGCGTCGATGACCGCCGTGAGCACGGCTACCGTCACAAACGCCGCGGCAATCGGGTTGACCCCGGCAAGAAGCAGCGGCAGCAGCAGCTTCCAGACGATGATCGCGCTCGCGGCCAACGAGATGAGCGCGCCGCAGCCGATCAGCCCGCCATAGAAAATCAGCATGGCCGACAGCGCCAGCACGATCATCGCCTCCACGCCCGTGCGCTCGTGGTCGATGAGCGTGACGGCCAGGCGCGTTTCACCGCCCTGCACCATGGCGTGGGCGATGTCGCCCACTTCGTAAAGCTTGTCCTTGTCCAGCGCCGAATTGAGGTAGTTGCTCGCCCAGACGCTCTCCCCCGCATGTTCCCCGGAAAGCACCGTGACCCGGCAGTTCTGCACGCCCGAATAGACGATGCCCACCGGATAGAGCCCCGCGTTGTCGACCTCTTCAATGCGCACCCGCTCTCGCGGAATCTGCGTGGAGGCGTTTTCGTAGCGTTCCGGCAGCAGGCACAGCAGTGCGCACAGCAGAACCATGACCACGCACATGACGGCGTTGGATTTTTGCAGCTTCCCGATTCTCATCATTCTTCCCTCGCGTTTCACAAAAGGAGGCCACTCCGTCCCCGGAGCAGCCCCCCGTTTTGCCGATTGACTTACTTGGTCAGGCCCATGACATCCATCGTGCGGTTGAAGATGTCGGTGTTATCGTAGAGGCCAGAGAAGGCTTCCGCGCCCACGCCCATCGCGTAAACCGGGATCTGCAAGCCGGTGTGCGAGTAGGAGGTGTAGGACAGGCCCGCCTTGTTGTTGATGATGTGGCTGACCGCCATGGAGAAGGGCTCGTAGCCGCCGTAGAGCAGCGCTTCTTCGTCGCCCAGCTTGCGCTCGTCCTTGGGGATCATGCTCAGCTCGTAAGCCGCCTTGAGGCTCTCGACGTCAGCTTCCGTCAGGGACAGATCCTGATCCGGCTCGGTCGTCAGGCCATAGTAGCGCGTCACCTCAGCCATCGCGTCCTCGAAGGTCGCGTTCTGCTCGCGCAGCTGCTCGATCACCGCGTCGAAGTTGGTGAAGGAGATCGTCTGGTTGGTCAGGTAGGTGAAGTGGGTGTCGTAGGCGGTGGTGGCAAAGCCGATGGTCATGCCGCCCGTCTCGTGGTCAGCGGTGACGATGATCAGCGTCTCGTCCGGATGCTCAGCGGCAAAGTCCACCGCAACCTGCACCGCGTCGGAGAAGGCGATCGTCTCGTGGATGGAGGTCGCCGCGTCGTTAGCGTGGCCGGACCAGTCGATCTTGCCGCCTTCGCACATCATGAAGAAGCCGTTCTCGTTGTCAAGCACGTTGATGCCCGCCTTGACGTAATCCGCCAGGGAGAGGATGTCCTCGCCCGCCGCAGCCTTGCGCACACGGTCGATTTCGTAGTTGAGCGACTGGGAATCCGCGGTGTTCGGATCGATCGCCAGCACGCGGCCGCTGTTCGCGTCCAGGGCGCGGATGGCCTCGTTGGTGTTGGCCACCGTGAAGCCGTTGGCCTTCGCCAGCTCAAAGAGGTTCTCCTGCGTGCCGTCGCCGTCCGGCTTGAGGAAGGAACCGCCGGCCAGGTAATCCAGCGTCGTGCCGGTCAGGCCTTGCACGGCGATGTCGTAGTACTGGCTGCGGGAGGGCACCTTGGCGTAGTAGGCCGCGGGCGTCGCATGATCAAGCGACACACTGGAGATCACGCCGACCTTCTTGCCGGCTTCCTTCGCGTACTCGGTGATGAGCTTGAAGGAGTTCTCCAGGTTCACGTCATAGTTGAGCACACCGGAGAGCGTCTTTTCGCCGGAGGCCATGGACGTCGCCGTGGAGGCGGAGTCCGGGCAGAAGGAAGACGCGTCATACGTGGTCACCATGCCCAGATACGGGAAATCGGTGAAGCTCAGCTCGCCCGGAACCGGGAACTCGGAGTCAGGGTTTTCGATGGAACCGAGGTAATACTGCGTGGCGGCCACCTGCGGGTTGCCCATGCCGTCGCCGATGAACATGAATACGTACTTCGGCGTCGCCGCATCCTCGGCCATCGCCACACTGCTCAGCGCCAGAACGAGCGCCAGAGCGATCAAGAGCCATTTCTTCATGGTGTTTTTTTCCTCACTTTCTCAGTTCGGCGCTTGCGCGCCCGTTCCCTTGGAACGCACACAGTATAGCCCGGCGATGTTAAAACACAAAGCCTGTTCAGTTTAGATTTGGGTTAAACCCTTGTGAGGGCGAGCCTTCAGCAGCCCCGGCACGCAGCCGGTTGCCTTGCCATCAAGGGCCGGCCCATTTGCGCCCTGACCAAGGCTTTTCCATCACAAAAAAGCAGGCTGTCCCACCCGGAAAAGCGGAAACCATCCCCTTTTCCAGGCGCAACAGCCTGCCTGTTTGCCTTGCCTCTCACCAGGTCGCGCAAAATCCCGTGACATACCAGGTGTCCTTTTGCAGCGTGTACTGGCAATTCTCCTGCACGATCTCCTCTTCGGGAATCGTGAACATGTTGTGGTATTTCTGCTTGGGCGTGGCGTCGTAGCGGTAATTGAGACGGCGCACGCTGGAATTGAGGTTGCCCTCGATCGTCGTGAGCTCATACAGGCCGTCGCCCTTGTCCGTGACGCTCTCGACGATGGCGATATGCGTATAGGGTGTGGAACTGCGCACGCCGTAGATCACCAGATAGCCCGGCTTGGGCACTGCGCCCTGCGTGCCGTCGAGCCAGCGGCCCTGCTCCTCAAAGGCAAGGTACACGTTGCCCACGCGCCCTTCCATCGCGGAGATGCATTCCCCCGGCTCCACAGTCACATCCTGCTTGTAGCGGATGAGCTGCATGCCGCTGTGGTACGCGCACCAGAGCTGAAAGACCGAGCACCAGCCGATCTCCCGATTGTCCTGATAGTACCACTTGGTGTACTCGTTGTTCTTGGGCAGCTTCACCCAGTCGTTCTTTTCAAACTCCGCGCGCGCGAGCAGCACAAAATTGCGCGCGGCCAGCGGCATCTCCTCCGGAAAGGTGAGCCCGTAATCCTCGAGCTCGCCTTCCGCCTGCGTCGCAATGGCCTGCGGCGGAACCTCCATGTTCACCGGCGCAACATCCTTCGCCAGGGCGCACGGCGAAACCGCCAGCAGCAGCGCGCTGAGCAGCGCCGCAAGTGTCCTCTTCATGGCAATCAATCCTCCATCACCAGCGCAATTTCCCCATCGATGGGCATCGTGCGCTCCTCGCCATCCACAATGGCGTTCCCCGACCAGCCCGGCTCGTCGATGCACAGCGTATAGCGCGCCTTGCTCGGGGAAACGCGCTCACTGCGCACGCCGACATGCGCACTGCCCACGCACAGGCGGTTCAGCGTCCAGCCGTCCCAGCCAATCGGCG
>CALVTV010000113.1 GCA_944363005.1 uncultured Clostridia bacterium
CATGAGATGCAGGTTTGGGCGAACCTTGGGTACTTCGTCTTCTTCTGCAATCCGCGTGGCGGCGACGGGCGCGGGGACGACTTTGCGGACATCCGCGGCAAGTACGGCACCATCGATTACGACCACCTGATGCGCTTTACCGACGCCGTTCTCGTGGCCTATCCGCAGATTGACGCGACGCGCGTGGGCGTGACGGGTGGCAGCTATGGCGGCTTCATGACCAACTGGGTCATCGGCCACACCAACCGGTTTGCCGCAGCCGCGTCTCAGCGTTCGATTGCCAACTGGATCTCCAAGAGCAACACCACGGATATCGGATACACGTTCAATGCCGATCAGATGCTCTGTACCGCCTGGAGCGACGTGGAAAAGCTTTGGTTTCATTCGCCGCTCAAGTACGCCGACCGCTGCGTGACGCCGACGCTCTTCATTCACGCGGACGAGGACTATCGCTGCTGGATGGCCGAAGGCCTGCAGATGTTCACCGCGCTCAAGGTCCACGGCTGTCCGGCGCGGCTGTGCTTGTTCCATGGTGAAAACCACGAGCTCTCCCGTTCGGGAAAACCGAAGCACCGCGAGAGACGGCTTCGCGAAATTACCGAATGGTTTGACCACTATTTGAAACCCTGATAGGCAGGAGGAAAGACCTTGACGTATTTGATCACGTTTCTTGAGGGAATGATCACGTTCATTTCCCCGTGCGTTTTGCCGATGATTCCGGTGTATGTGCTGTATTTTACGGGAGAAGGGCAGGGCGAAACCCGCATGGGCCGCACGCTCGTTCGCGCGCTCGGCTTCGTGCTGGGCTTTACGCTGCTGTTTATTGCCCTTGGCGTGTTCGCCGCGACACTGGGCTCGTTGCTGATCGTCCATCAGACGGCTGTGCACATCGTCACAGGCGCGATTGTCGTGCTCTTTGGGCTGCACTACATGGGCCTGCTCAAAATCGGACTGCTTTCGCGCACGGTTCGACCCGATGTGCAGGTGCAGGCGCGGGGATTCTTCTCCTGCGTGCTGCTGGGCGCGGTGTTCGCCGTGGGCTGGTCGCCGTGCACGGGCGCGTTCCTGGGCTCCGCGATGATGCTCGCGGCCAGCCAGAGCAGCGCCATGCAGGGCATGCTGCTGCTGCTGGCGTATTCGCTGGGGCTTGGCGTGCCGTTTGTGCTCTGCGCTCTGCTCATTGACCAACTCAAGGGCGCGTTTGCTGTGATCAAGCGCCACTATGCGATCATCAACCGCGTCTGCGGTGCGTTTTTGGTCGTCGTGGGCGTGCTGATGATGACCGGCGTGTTCGCGCGCCTGTCCGCCATGCTGGCATAAGGAGGAGTGACCATGAACAAAAAGATCCTGATTCTGCTCGCTGCGTTTGTGCTGGTGCTGGCCGGAGGAAGCGCGCTGTATGCCCGGTTGACGGCTCAGCCGCAACAGTCCGCTGAGCCCGCGCCAACGGCCTATGAAGCCGCCGTGACGCTAGTGCCGCAGACCGAAGAAGCGAAGGAGACGCCCGCGCCGCAGCAGGAGAAAACGGCGGAAGTCGCCGGCCCGCAGATGCGCGAGGACCTGGCGCCTGTGTTCACTGTGTACACGGATGACGGCACGTCGGTGCGCCTGAGCGACATGCGCGGCAAGCCGACGGTGGTCAACTTCTTTGCCAGTTGGTGCGGACCTTGCCAGATGGAGATGCCCTATTTTGAAGAGGCCTACAAGACGTACGGCGAAGAGATCAACTTCATGATGGTGAACCTGTGCGCGTTCGGCAACGACACCAAGGACAACGCCAAAGCCATGGTCGAAAAAGGCGGCTGGACATTCCCGGTTTACTTTGACACCGAGGGCGAGGCGGCCATCGCTTACGCCGTGCGCTCAATGCCTACGACAATCTTCGTGTCGGCGGACGGCGAACTGGTCGGCAAGCAGATCGGTGCGATGAGTCAACAGGCGCTTGCGCAGCAGATTGATTCGCTGCTCGCGTCTGCCCAATGATGAAGGATGGAGGGAGCGCCGTGGAGGACAACCTGCGCTGTGCGCGGGAGCACCCCGATCTGGTGCTCATCGCGCAGGAGGCGCGCCGGGGCATCTGTTGCCTGGCGCTTTGCGGAGCAGGCGATGCGCAGTTGCAGGCGCTTTCTGCGCTGGGGGCGTTCTGTGTCTACCAAAGCGGGGAAAACGCCGCGCTGCTCTATGAGCAGGGCAAGGGCGATTGGAGCGTTGAGCGGCTCTGCGCTGAGTTGGAAGCGGCTGGACTGCAAGCGGGGCTGAGCGGTCCGTTTGCGCTGGCGGCTTCGGCGCGCGGCTGCATGCTCAAGGCGCAGCTTGCGCTGGAGACGGGTCTGGCCGTGGCGCCGGGCAGAACGATCTATCCGATGGGTGAGTTCGGAGAGGCGGCGCTCATTCGCGCGGCCCAAAAGGCGCTTGAAGAACAGGGCTTCATCCCGGAAGACTTTCTGGACGAAGCGCTGCTTCGGATGATGCGGGAAGATCAGGAGCGCAAGACGCATTACCTGCCCAGCCTGGATGCGTAGCTGAGTTGCGGCATGGACATGAAGCGCGCGACGCAGGCGTTGGGCGTGCATCGCAATACGCTCGATTACCGGCTGGCGCGCATCAGCGAGCGCTTCTCGCTCGACCTGTCGGATGTCAGCACAGGCTTTGAACTGCTGTTTTCCCTCTGGATGATGAAAAAGCTGCCGTTTCAGCCGGAAGCTGTGTTCGATGCGCCGTTTGACGTCAAGTCCGCGCAGGCGGCGCTGTGGAATCACGTGGAGAGGCGAATTGGCGCGAAATCGGAGCCTATGCAAGCTTCCTTTGCTTGCGCGCTGATGTGTGTGGGCGTGGAAGCGCTGCCGGACGCTGCGCGGGCAAAGCTGTTGGCCGAGTTGCGCGCGGCATCAGAAGGGATTGACGTCGCCTTTGCTTTCGACGAATATGTGCTGCTGATGGCGGCAGATCCTCAAGTCATGCAGGCATTTGAGGAGCGAACGGGCCCACTTTGCACGGCACAGGGCTGCCCTGTGGTCATCACGCAGGCATTTCCCTGCACGCGCATGGATAAACGCGCGCGCCTTTGCCGCATGGCGCTTTGCGCGGCATCGGGCATGCGCACGCGCACGCAGGACCTGTGTTCTACGCTCCTGTTCATGGTGATGGAGCAGAGCTGCGCGCTCTCGCCGTATCTATGCGAGGAAGTCATCCGCGTGATGGACGACGATGCCCAGAAGGGAACGGCGCTCTCGCGTTCGCTTTACGCCTATCTGCTGCACTTCCGGGACATGAAGCGCGCCGCCGGTCAGCTGCGCATGCATCGCAACACCATGGAGTACCACATGCGCAAAATCGATGCGATCATTGGTGAGCAAGCCAGCCGTGAACGCCGCTTTATGATGATGTGCACCTACAAGATGCTGGCGCTGCCCGAGATCACGCCGCACGGATTATGATGCGCATGTGACTGTAAAAAATTACAACGCAATTTTCGCATAACACCTTGCTATTTGAGTTCAGATGTGCTATACTTCGCTCAGTTGAGATTTGAGTTGTAAAATCTTACAAAAATGTGGGGAGAGAAACAGATGTCTAAGATCGGAGGCATGGAACTCATCGTCATTCTGGTGATCGCTTTGTTTGCCATCGGACCGGAACGCATGCCGAAGGCTGCGCGCACATTGGGGCGCGCGATGGCGGCGTTCAAGAAGTCGATGAACGAGGCGACGAGCGAGCTGCGCGAGGTGAGCGACGAGTTCAAGGGCGTGACCGATGAAATCGCGAACGCGCAAAAGACCATGAAGAACGCCTTCCTGGAGGCGGACGAAGAGGTCAAAAAGACGGGCCGGGATATCGACGAAAAGATGAACGGCAAGAAGGCGGACGTTGCGCAGGCGGAAGCAACCGCGCAACAGCCCGAATCCGAACCGGAGAAGGAGCCGCAGAGCCAGCTGGCGCAGGAAGCTGCGCAGGAAGCGGTTGCACAATCCGCGGATGAGAAAACCGACGATGGTGAGCAGCATGATGCGCTCGCCGCAGGATAAAGGAGGAACAAAAGTATGGGTAAAATTGGAACGACGGAACTGTTGATCGTATTGGCCATTGTGCTGGTCATCTTTGGACCGAAGGCGCTTCCGAAGCTGGGCCGTTCCCTGGGCAAGACGCTGGGCGGCTTTAAGAAGGGGCTCAACGAGGATGCCGATGATGATGACGATGAAGAAGTCGTTGTGGTCAAAAAGAAGAAGTCCGCGCCCAAGGAGGAAAAAGAGGAGGAGTAATCCCCCTCTTTTCTCCGGTCATCAAAACTAAAGCGAGGAAATGTCCATGAGCAAGAAAGACAGCCACAATGACGAAGGGAATATGTCCCTTGTAGGCCATCTGCGTGAGGTGCGCAATCGCATCGCATTGGTTTTCGTGGCGCTGATCATCGCGTTTATCGTGTGCTTTTCCTTCATCAAGCCGCTGGCCAATCTGCTGCTGACGATGGGCAGAGCATACGGATTTCAATACGTGTATCTGTCTCCGTCGGAGCTGCTCACTTCGTATTTCAAGCTGTCCATGATCGTGGCAGTGGTCGTCATTTCCCCATTGATGCTCTATCAGATTTGGGGATTTGTGGCGCCTGCGCTGACGCGCCGCGAGAAGAAAGCGATTCTTCCGGCACTCTTTGGCGGGTTGGGGTTCTTTGCCCTCGGCGCGGCGTTCAGCTATTTTGTCGCGTTGCCGTTCATGATTCAGTTCCTGATCAATTACAGCGCGTCGGATTTCATTCACTCTGCCATTTCGGTGGCCAGCTATCTGGACTTCATGATGGGCATGTTGCTCACCTTTGGCCTGGTCTTTGAACTGCCGATGCTCGCCTTTGTGCTCTCCAGCTTGGGACTGCTTACGCCGCAGCTGCTGCGCAAAGTGCGTTCGTATGCGATTGTGGTGATCTTCATCGTGGCGGCGATCATCACGCCGCCGGACGTCGTGTCTCAGTTCATGATTGCCGTGCCGATGGTGGCCCTCTATGAATTGAGCATCCTGATTTCTGCCGCAGTGGTGCGCCGTAAGCGCAAGCATGAGGAAGAGGATGACGACGACGAGGACGATGACGACGAGGATGAATGATTGACGCGCGGGATATTGAAAAGTCCGCGAAATGAAAAGTTTGACATGACTCAGAGCAGCAGATGAGAATTCTGTTGCTCTTTTTGTTTCATGTGGGGCACGAACGCGATGCTCTCGGGCGAGGTGGACCCATGTATCAGCCCAAATCGCAAAGGAGCTCAAGGCAGATATTGCGATTGCGTGGCGCGTTATTTTCTGCGAAAACAGGTCAATTTACTGAGTGTAGAGCATTGAGTCGGGCGCGTTTGGGGTGTATAATGCAAAAGTGAACAACAAGCCTCGTTGGACAAAGGAGGAGGTATGCGCGATGAGCATTCAGGAAAGAGTGGCAGCATTCCGCCAGCCGAGGGCAAAGGAGAACAAGGCGGCTGTTTTCGTGCCGACGGCGGACAGCCACGCCTCGGAATACATTGCGGATCACTTTAAAACCCGTCAGTGGTTGTGCGGATTCACCGGCTCGGCGGGTACGCTGGTCGTCGGGCGGCAGGAAGCGGCGCTCTTTACGGACGGCCGGTACTTCATTCAGGCGGAGCGTCAGCTCGCCGGAAGTGGCGTGACGCTCATGCGCATGGGCACGCCGGGTGTGCCTGAGGTGGAGGACTACGTGGCCGGTTTAGCGGCGGGCGCGACGGGGGGCGTCGATTATCGCGTAATCAGCGAAAAATTCGCGACGAAATTGTCCGGCGTGCTCAAGGCGCATCAGGCGAAATTGGCGGACACGGGTGATTGGTTTGATGCACTCTGGACTGACCGGCCGCCCATGCCCACGGCGCCTGCCTTCCGCCTGGATGTGCAGTATGCGGGCCGCAGCACGGCGGATAAGCTTGCGGCGATCCGCGAGGCGATGCGCGAAGCGGGCGCGCAGCTGCATGTGGTCAACGTGCTCGACGACATCGCCTGGACGCTCAACGTCCGCGGGGACGACGTACATTGCACGCCGGTGGTGATGAGTTACCTGACGGTGGGTCAGACGGATGCTGTCTGGTATGTCGACATGCAGAAAGTCGATGCGAAGTTGGCACAGTCGCTGGCCGATGAAGGCGTGACGGTGGCGCCTTACGACGCGATTGACGCGGCTTTGGAGGCCGTCGCGCCGGGAACTGCGGTTATGGCCGATACGGGCAAGCTGACGGCCCGGCTTTGCGCGGCGCTCAAAGCGGCGCAGATCATCGAGCGCCCCAATCCGGCAATGCGCATGAAGGCCGTCAAGAACGAGGTGGAGCTTTGCAATCTGCGTCGGGCGCACGTTCGCGATGGCGTTGCCGTCACGCGGCTGATGTACTGGCTCAAGCGGAATGTGGGCCACATGCCGATGACGGAGCGCAGCGTGGAGGAGAAGCTCCTGGATCTGCGCAAAGAACAGGAGGGCTTCCTCTCGCCGAGCTTTGATACGATTTGCGCCTACCGGAGCAACGCGGCCATGATGCATTACAAGGCGACGGAGGCGACGGATGCCGAGCTGGAGCCGCGGGACCTGCTGCTCATCGATTCCGGCGGACAGTATCTGGAGGGCACGACCGATATCACCCGCACGTTTGCGCTCGGCGAGGTCACGCGGGAGCAGAAGCAGCATTTTACGGCGGTGCTCTGCAGCATGCTGAATCTGGCGCACGCCAAGTTCCTGCATGGCTGCACGGGGCTCAATCTGGATATCCTCTCCCGCGGCCCGATTTGGGATTTGGGCATCGATTACCGCTGCGGTACGGGTCATGGCGTGGGCTATTTGCTCAGCGTGCATGAAGGGCCGAACGGTTTCCGCTGGCATCGCTCGCCCACGCGCAGCGAGGACACCGTGCTGGAGGCGGGCATGGTCACCACCGACGAGCCGGGCATCTATATCGAGGGTAGCCATGGCATTCGCACGGAAAATGAGCTGGTCTGTGTCGAGCTCGAGAAAAACGAGTACGGGCAGTTCATGGGGTTCGAGCCCATCACCTGCGCGCCGATCGATCTGGATGCCGTGATTCCCGAGCAGATGAACGCGCGCCAGCGCGAGTGGCTCAATGCGTATCATGCCTTTGTGCGGGAAACGCTCATGGATTTCATGCAGGGCGAAGCGGAAAAGGCGTGGCTTTGCCAGGTTACGCGCGCAATCTGATGCATTTTTGACGATGCAAATCTTTCAATACGGCGGGAAGTACTGGCTTTTTTCACGGGATTCCTGTATAATAATCAGGTAGAGAATCGCAAAGTGCTTACCCATGCGGCATTTGAGCCGAAGAGAATGGAGGTTGTTCCTATGAAGCTGATTATCGCAATCGTGCAGGATGAAGATGCGGGCCGTTTGGTCTCTGAATTGATGGATCAGGGCTTTGGCGTGACCAAACTGGCGACAACGGGCGGTTTCCTGCGCGCCGGCAACACGACGCTCATCAGCGGCGTGGAGGATGACAAGCTCGAGCAGGCGCTTTCCATCGTGGAGCGTGTCTGCAAGAGCCGTGAACAGATCACCGCGTCGGCTACGCACATGAGCGCGGGAGCCAGCGGCGTGTACGTGCCCTATCCGATCAAGGTCACGGTTGGCGGCGCGACCATCTTTGTGCTGGAGGTCAGCCAGTTCCTGAAGGTGTAAAATGCTTTCGTTTGACGATTTCAGCGGTCAGTCCACGCACATCGCGCAGCTGAAAAGCGACTTTTCGGCGCACACGTTCGTGCATGCGTATCTGTTTGCAGGCCCGAAGGGGACGGGCAAGCGATCCGTTGCAAGGCTATGCGCCATGGCGGCCGTATGCCGCAGCGAGCAGGGAAAGCCGTGCGGTGTGTGCGGCCCCTGCCGCCGCGTGCTCGCCGGGACGCACCCGGATGTGCATGTCATCGAGCCGGAAAAGGGCCGTCAGACATTGGGCGTGGACGCGCTGCGCGAGGTGCTTGAAGAGGTCAGTGTGCGCGCTTTCGAGGACGGCACGAAGGTGCTTCTCTTTCCGGAAGCGGAGCGCATGACCGCGCAGGCGCAAAACTGCCTGCTCAAAACCCTTGAGGAGCCGCCGGAGGATACGGTGTTCTTCCTGATCACCGATCAACCGGCGGCGCTGCTGACCACGGTGGTTTCCCGGTGCAGGGTTGTGCGGTTTCATCCGCTGCAAATCGAGCAGGCGGCCGCACGGCTGGTGGCGCTGGGCTTGCAGCCGCAAGATGCGCGCAGACGGGCGCGCATGGCGGAAGGTTGCGTGGGACAGGCGCTCGCCCTGGACGAGCAGAGTCTGGCTTTGCGCGAGCAGCTGACGCGGGACGTGTTTTCCGTGCGTCGGGCTGGCGATGTGCTGGCCGTGGTCAACCAGTACAAGGACATGAAAGAACAAAAGACGCAGGTGCTGGATGTGCTTGAATGCGCCGTGCGCGACATCATGCTGCAGCAGGCAGGGCGCATGCCGCTTGAAAATGCGGGCTATGCGCCCGAGGCGGAGGCGTATGCGCGCGCCGTGCCGCTGCGCGGGGGATTAAAGCTTTCGCAGGCTGTTACCCGCGCGCGCAAAATGGTGGGCAGCAACGTCGCGTTTGCTTCTGCGTTTGAATCGATATTGTTGACTTTGACGGAGGAATATGCCAGATGGCCATGGTAATCAGGGTGCGCTTCAAACGCGCCAGCAAGCTGTATGACTTTGATCCCAACGGACTCGACTTGCACACGGGCATGCGCGTGATCACCGAGACGGCGCGCGGCGTGGAATTGGGCGAGTGCGTGTCCGGTGTGATGGAGATGCCGGATGATCGGGTTGTGAGCCCGCTCAAACCGGTGATTCGCATCGCTACAGAACAGGATCTGGCTATACAGCAGCGCAACGAGCTGAGCGAAAAGGAGGCTTTCGGCATTGCGCTTGAAAAGATCGCTGAGCACAAGCTCGAAATGAAGCTGGTGGACGTGGAATATGCCTTCGACCACTCGAAGATCATCTTCTATTTCACGGCGAACGGGCGCGTCGATTTCCGCATGCTGGTCAAGAACCTGGCGGGAATTTTCAAAACGCGCATCGAGCTGCGCCAGATTGGCGTGCGCGATGAAGCCAAGATGCTCGGGGGCATCGGCCCCTGCGGCCGGCCCATCTGTTGCCGCACGTATTTGGGCAACTTTACGCCGGTATCCATCAAAATGGCCAAGGAGCAGAATCTATCCCTGAATCCGTCCAAGATTTCCGGACTTTGCGACCGGCTCATGTGCTGCCTCAAGTACGAACAGGAGCACTACGAGGCCACCCGCAAGCGCATGCCGCGCGTTGGCCGGGAAATCCTGACCCCGGATGGTGTGGGCACCATCAATGCGATCAACGTGCTCTCGGAGACGGTTCGCGTGCGCATTGCGGTGGGCGACTCCTTTGAGCTGCGGGAATACAGGATCGACGATTGCCAGAAGCTCAACCAGGAAGCAGGGGAGCGCGCGGAAGGCGCGGCCCGTTCCAAGGCGGAAGGCGAGGACAAGCCGCGCAAGGCGGACCGGCCCGAAAAAGCGCCGCGCGAAAAGCAGGAGAAGCGAGCGAAGACCGAAAAGAAGCCGCTGCCCCCCACGCCGCCGCAAGAGCCCGAAGAAGCGCCGGAGGTATCCGTGGAGGCGTTCGAAGTGGAGGACGTGGAAATTCGGGAGAGCTCCGCTTTGGAAGATCTCCTGTGATCGGCGAAACTCGCGAAAAGAAGGAAATTCAACTTGCAATTGTATGGCCCGCGTGATAAAATGAACACGGTCATATTCATACCAAATTTCATGGAGGTGAAAAAAATGGCTTATCAGATTAGCGACGATTGCATCTCCTGCGGCGTTTGCGCTTCCAACTGCCCGGTGAGCGCGATCAGCGAGGGCGATGGCAAGTACGTGATTGATGCGGATACCTGCATCGACTGTGGCGCTTGCGCCGAGAACTGCCCGGTGGGCGCTCCGGCTCAGGCCTAATTTGCCTGCTTGGATGCATTCGGCAAGGCCGGATGCATCCTTTTTTTGACGGATTTTGCGGGTGATTCCGCTTGATATGGAGAGATCGGAGGTGGGGAAGTGAAGCACAAGGGTGGCCTGTCGATGGGGACGGTGGTCATGCTGGTGTTGACAGCGGCGGTCATTTTCGGCTGTGTGGCGTTTTTGCGCATCATCTCAAGTGAAGATGCTGCTGAGCAAGTCAGCGCGTTGATCGCTTCGCTTCCCGAGCAGGAGCGGCCTGAAGAAGAGCCGTCGCCGGAACCTTCGGTCCTCGTTGCGACGCCAACACCTAAACCGGAGGAAAGCGCGCAGCCGACCGCTTGCCCCACGCCTGCGCCGGAAAAGACGACGATCACTTTGGCGGCCAGCGGCACGATTTATGCGCCCAAAGCCATTCGCCAAACCGTGCAAACCGCCGCGGAACAGTACGACTTTGGGCCGGTGTTCTCCGCGATCCGGCCGATCATGAGCGCGGCGGACTTGTCCATCGTCACCTTGGAGACGACGACAGCGGGCAGCGAAAAGGGGTACGGCAATTACAACGCGCCGGCGCAACTGCTGGATGCGCTTCGTCGGTGCGGCGTGGATCTCGTTTCCCTGGGCACGGAACGCGCGCTTGACAAGGGGTATGAGGGGCTTTCCATCACGGTCAGCGAATTGACCAGCCGCGGGTTGTCCTACGCGGGCGTGTTTCAAGACGCCAGCCAGCGCGGCAATGCGACGATGTTGCGCATCAACGGCGTACAGGTGGCCGTATTGGCGTACAGCTATGGGCTTAGCGATGAGGGCTCGGCCAAAACATCGGGGGACAGCCGCGGTGTGCTGGCGCTGGTGGAGACCCAGAGCATGCGCGAGGATATCGCAAAAGCGCGCCTTAACGGCGCAAATCTGGTGGTCGTTTTGCCGCATTGGGGCACAAAGAACAAACAGGAAACGCCGGAAAGCGTGCGCACACTGGCTCTCGAGTTGGCGAAAGCCGGTGCGGACGTGATTCTGGGCACGCATCCGAACGTCGTTCAGGGAATCGAGCGGCTGACGGCTACGCGCTCGGATGGGCTGACCTATGAAACGGTCGTCTGCTACTCGCTGGGAAGCCTGCTCACCGATGCGCGCACGGAGGAAAACACGGCGGGCATGATCGCTTCTCTGGCGGCGACGTATGATCCCGCGACCCGGCGGGTGACGCTGGGCGAGGTGGAGGTGACGCCGCTGTACATTGCGCGCACCCGGCAGAACGATCAGTATGTGTATCGCGTTGTTTTGGCGGAAGATGCGCAGGCGATCGCGGCCCTGGAATCCACAGAACAGGAAAAGGCCGCGCGTGCGGCCCAGATTGTAAAGGAGATCACCGAACCATGAAGCAAAAACGCATTGAAGAAGCGGGTATTCACGTGGGCGTGTTTCCCCGTGGCCCGCTCAACAAGATTACGGATGTGCCCGGCGTGCGCGTGGGCCATGCGACGATTCGCGAGGCCCAGCATCACACGGGCGTGACGGTCGTCATGCCCTGTGAGGACAACATGTTTGCAAACAAGCTGACGGCCGCATCCTTTGTGCTCAACGGTTTCGGCAAGACGCAGGGGCTGGTGCAGATTGACGAGCTGGGTACGTTGGAAACGCCCATCGCGCTGACGAATACGCTGAATGTCGGTAAGGTACACGATGCGCTCGTGACCTATATGGCCGAGCGGTGTGAGCAGGACGGCATCCAGATGCAGTCGCTCAATCCCGTCGTTGGGGAATGCAACGACAGCTCCATGAATGCCATCTGCGACAGGCCCGTGACCGGCGCGCACGTGCTGGAGGCGATCCGCAGCGCTTGCCGCGACTTTGAGGAGGGCGACGTGGGCGCAGGATGCGGCACGATTTGCCATGGGCTCAAGGGCGGCATCGGTTCCGCTTCGCGCGTGATCACCATTGGCGAGCGCGAGTACGTGTTGGGCGTATTGGTGCAGAGCAATCACGGATGCCTGGAGGAGCTGACCGTCAATGGGCGTGCGCTCGGGCGCGAGATTATAAAAAAGCGGGAGCAGGCCCCCGAGGCGGAGCCCACCGACCGCGGTTCCATCATGATGCTGGTGGCGACGGATCTGCCGGTGACGGACAGGCAGCTTCGCCGCATTTTGAAGCGTTGCGCGGCCGGTCTGGCGCGTGGCGGTTCTTACTACGGCCACGGCAGCGGCGACGTGATGATCGGTTTTTCGACGGCCAACCGCGTGCCGCATGGCGGGGAACACCGCGTGCTCACTTATCAGGCGGTGACGGAACATTCGCTGGAGATGGCGTTCCGCGCGACGTCCGAGGCTACGCACGAGGCTGTGCTCAACTCGATGTACTGCGCGCACGCGGGCCGCAAACTCGACGGCACGCCGGTGGAAACGCTGGCCGATTACCTGTGAGCGCTGATTTCCAAATGCATTCAAGCAAAAAGGGAGCCCGGGGGACGATATCACCTGGACTCCCTTTGCTGTTGAGGGAATCACAGTTCGCGCTTGCGGTAAAAGAGCACGGAAAGCCGGTAGGAGAGCGCAAAGACAAGCGCCATGACGCCTAGGGCAGCAGCCCCCGCGGCAAGCGAAACGGTCAGGGTTTCCGGAATCTGGCCGATGGAAGCCACCGCGCCGGAGAGCCCGGAGACGCCAACGAGGACCACATAGAACAGAATCCGTCCCTTTTCCGGGCCCCACTTGAAGATGAAGGGGAGCGTCACGGCGGGGCTGACGAGGCTAAGGGCCAGCAGCATCATGCCTTGGGCGAAAACCTGCGCAATCTGGCCGTCCGGGAGCGTGCGCAGGGCGATGCCTACCATGCTCAGGCAACAGGTGAGCACCCCGCAGATCAGGCCCATCAGGTACTTGGTGCAGACGAGCTGCGCGCGCGAATAGGGGAGCGTACCGCTGTAGGTGGTCCAGTTGTCGCGTTCCTCGTAAGCGATCAGCGACATGGGAATGGCGCCGGCGAGGATGAGCGGATACAGCATGAAGAACAGATTCCCGTCGGGGGAGAGGGAGAGCAAAAAGAACACGGCGACGATGATCAGCACCGAGCGGCAATAGCGCATCGACATATAGAAATCTTTGAGCAACAAGCCTTTCATGGTCAGATCTCCTCCTTGACCATCAAAATAAACAGCTCTTCGAGGCTAACGGGGCGCACGGGCATGCCGGTGGATACGATTTCCCGGCGCACGAGCGCCTCCACGCCATAGGGGGTGACGCGCTTGCCCGCAACGGCTGCGGGCGAAAGCTGGCTAAGTTGCGCTTCTGAACAGGAGAGCAAGGCATACTGGGCAAGCAGCTCGTCCTTTTCTTCGCAAAGCAGCAGCTTCCCCTTGTGCAGGAATGCGATGTAATCGCAGATCTTCTCCAAGTCGCTGACGATGTGGGAGGACATGAGCACGGCGTGGTTTTCGTCCCGCGTGAACTCGCTGAACATCTCGACCACCTCATCGCGCACAACCGGGTCAAGTCCGGATGTGGCTTCGTCCAGAATCAGCAGCCGGGGATGATGGGAGAGGGCAATTGCGACGCCCAGCTTCATCTTCATGCCGCGAGAAAACGTATTGAACGGTTTGTTTTCCGGCAGAGACAGCTGCTTGAGGGTGGAAGCGTAGAGCGGGGCGTCCCAGTTTTTGAATGTGTGGCGCATGATGTGTTCCACCTGCGTGGCGGTCAGACAGCCCGGCAGGCCGACTTCGTCGAGCACGACGCCGATATCCTGCTTGATGTCCCGGATACCTTCGGCGTTGTCCTTTCCCCAAATGCGGATGCTGCCGCTGTCCTTGCGGATCATGTCCAGAATCAGCTTGATGGTCGTGCTCTTTCCGGCGCCGTTTTCCCCGATCAGGCCCATGATGCAGCCGCTGGGGAGCGTCAGATTCAAATTGTCGAGCGTGAAACCGGGGTAATGCTTGGTCAGGTTGCGAATATCCAGTGCATCCATCACAATTCCTCCAAATAGATGCGGAACATGTCGAGCAGTTCCGCGTGATTCAGGTGGCAGCTCGCCGCCAATTGCGCAATCTTCTGCATATGCGCCTCGATTTGTCTCAGGTTCTCTTCCCGCAGCAACTCCACGTTCTTGGGCGCGACAAAGCATCCCTTTGCCGGCAGCGTATAAATGAATCCATCCCGTTCAAGCTCGTCATACGCGCGCTTGGTGGTGATGACGCTGATGCGCAAGTCCTTCGCCAGATTCCGGATCGAAGGGAGCGCTTCGTCCGCCTGCAGGTCGCCGTTGATGATCTGGTTTTTGATTTGCGTGTAAATCTGGTCGTAGATGGGAGCGCCGCTTCGGTTATCGATATAGATTTGCACGACCTCACCTCACGTTCTTGCTGTATATAAGCAGTATATACAGATGATACAGAGTTGTCAAGGGGTTTTGCGAAAAAAAGTCAATCTGAGGGGCGTGCTTGCCAAACGGCGGCGCGCGGCCTATAATGAAAGACAGAGAGAATTGCGCGCTGAAAGGGCGCAAAACAGGAGGAAAACGGGATGCGTTTGCTGATTGCCGAAGATGACCGGGTGACGGCGGACACGGTAGCCGCGCGCTTGCGCGAGGAACACTACGCCGTGGATGTCTGTTACGACGGAGAGGCGGCCTGGGACTGCCTGAACGGGGCGGAGTACGACGTGGCCGTGTTGGATATCATGATGCCGCGGCTCGACGGCTTTTCGCTGTTGCGCAAAATGCGCGCGGCCGGCATGCGCGTGCCCGTGCTGCTGCTCACCGCGCGGGATGCGGTTTCCGATCGCGTGGATGGCCTCAACGCGGGTGCGGACGATTACCTGATCAAGCCCTTTGCTTACGAGGAGCTGTCCGCGCGGTTGCGTGTGCTCACAAGGAGAACTCAGCATGGCACGAACCGGTTTTGTCTCGCGGATTTGGTGGTGGATGCGGACAGCCGAAGCGTCAGCCGTGGCGGCCGGCCCATTGCGCTGACGAGCCGGGAATACGCGCTGCTCGAATACATGATTCGCAACACAGGGCACGTGCTCACCCGCAGGCAGATCGAGGAGCATGTTTGGAACTTTGATTACGAGGGCGCTTCCAACATGGTGGATGTGTA
>CALVTV010000114.1 GCA_944363005.1 uncultured Clostridia bacterium
CGGAGGGCATGACCTTCTCCTACACGCTTCGCGAAGGCCCTTGCCTCACGCGCAATGCGCTGCTGCTCATGCGCCAGATGGGCTTCCCCGGGGACGTCACCCGGCGCGCGGAGGAAAGCGCACGCGCCTTCGACGAGACGGGCGCCTGGACCTGAGAGGATTGCACGCTTTGCACCGTCTCCAAGAAGGATGCCAGGCCCCTTGGGCGCAGGATCAAGGGGATAAGACCGTTTCAGGGATGCAACATTTGGAGCGTGATCCGGGAAACGTTGGGCCGTAAGCCGAACAACGAATGGTCATTGAAATCTCTATAAAACAACGCGCACACAAACGCCCCGCCGGTTCCTTCCCGACGGGGCGTTTTCGTCTTGATGCGGAGCGACTCACGCCTTGCCCTGCGTCTGCTCCGTCACTTGCATCCAGGTTGCCAGCACGACAAACGCCGTCACCAGCAGCGCAATCGGCACACCGAAACCGACCAAAATGAGCGTTTCCATGGCTTCATCCTCCCCCTCTTCACTGCAATGGTTGGCGCGTCGTCAGGTATTGCGCAATCGAACGCACATCCACCCGCCTGCCTGCACAGGCCCCGCTGATGCGCCCGTCCGCCAGCATGGCGTATACCGTGGTGCGTGTCACACCGAGCAGTTTGGCGGCGACCGTCTTGTCCACGCTCTCGCCATAATGATCCACCAGAATTTCCTCCCGGCGCATGCAAGCCGTATTCTCTCCCCAGATCGCCTTGCGCATGCGCTCTTCCAGCGCCTGCACCCGCCGCTCCAAATCCGCCAGCCGTTCCGCGGAGATGTCATTCGTCTTTTTCATTTGCGCATTCCCCCTGACATCCAATTGTGTTCCTTATGGAGACGATTTTCCCTTCGCTTTATATCCAATATCACTCCACTTATTTACGAAAAATCGCCAAAACACAAATCATTCATTCCACTTTTCAAAACAAAATAAGCATTAAAAATGAAATCATCTCCACTCAATAGTCATTCGTCATATTGATACGCATGATTCAGCTTGCCAGATGTCATCCATTTGGTGATAAGCCCATTCTACCACAGGAACGGACGTTCGTCAACCATTTGGTGACATATTTTCAAAAAATCTTTCGCTCGTGTTGCATTTGGCGACTTTTATGGTATAATAGAGATACAATTAGGAGATCAGGAGGTGGCCCCCATGGAATTTGGCGACAGACTCAAAGCCCTGCGCCTTGAGCGCGCGCTCTCTCAGGAGGATCTGGCCGCGCAGCTGGGCACGACCAAGCAGGTCATCAGCCGCTACGAGACCAAAAAGCGCATCCCGCGCCTGTCCGTGGTGGCGGACTATGCGCAAAAGTTGGGCGTTCCCCTCTCCGCGCTTTCCGGAGAAGCGCCGATGCTTCCTCACGGCGCGTTGGCCCTCGGCGGGCGTCGCCGCGTGCCCATACTGGGCGGCGTCGCCTGCGGGGAACCGATTTACCAGCCCGGGGATGGTACAGAGTTCGTGGACGCGGAAGACGACCTCGCCTGCGACTTTGCGCTGATCGCGCAGGGGGATTCCATGACCGGCGACCGCATCTATTCCGGCGATATCGTGTTCATTCGCGCGCAGGATCACGTACAGGATGGGGAAATCGCCGCGATTGCCCTCGATGATGAGCTCACCCTCAAGCGCGTGCGCCGACTTCGCCGGGCAGACGGCACCGTCGCCTTCACCCAGCTGCTGCCCTCCAACCCCGCCTTCACCCCGATCGATATCGGCGGCGAGGGGGAAACACGCAACGTCCGCATACTGGGCAAAGCCGTAGCGGTTCGGTTTATGCTGTAACGGCCTTGCCGCAGGAGGCAAGAAATGATATAATGAGGCATATGCCCATTCGAATTGCAAAGGAGAGCCTCATTATGGGACACAACGCCATCGTCGGTCAGAGCGGAGGACCGACCACCGTCATCAATTCCAGCCTCGCCGGCGTGTACAGCGTCTGCAAGCGCCTGGGTGCGCACACCGTTTACGGCATGCGCCACGGCGTGCAGGGCCTGCTCAAGGAGGACATGGTCGATCTGTCCAAGACGCTGGATACCCCCGCCGCCGTCGAGCTTTTGCAGCGTACGCCCGCCATGCTGCTAGGGAGCTGCCGCTATAAGTTGCCCGATCCCGCCCGTGATCCTGCCGTGTACGAAACGCTCTTTGCGCTGCTTGCCAAGTACGACATCGGCTACTTCTTCTACATCGGCGGCAACGACAGCATGGACACCATCCTCAAGCTCAGCGACTACGCCGCCGCCACCGGCAGCGACATCCGCTTTGTCGGCGTGCCCAAGACGATCGACAACGACCTGTGCATCACCGACCACACGCCGGGCTATGGCTCCGCCGCCAAGTACATCGGCACGACCATTCGCGAACTCGTGCGCGACTCCACCATCTATGACCTCAAATCCGCCACCATCGTGGAAATCATGGGCCGCAATGCCGGTTGGCTGACCGCAGCCGCCGCGCTGGCCGAGGATGCCGACTGCGAAGGCGCGGCGATGATTTGCCTGCCCGAAGTCGCGTTTGATCCCGAACACTTTGTGGCGCGCGTGGAGGAACTTCAGCGCCGGTCGCCCTCTCTGGTCATCGCCGTCTCCGAGGGCATTCGTGTGGCAGACGGCCGCTATGTCGCCGAACTTGGGGATAGCGCACTCTCCGTCGATCCCTTCGGGCACAAAAACCTGACCGGAACGGCGCGGTATCTGAGCAGCCTGCTGAGCCATCGCCTGCACATCAAGACGCGCGCCATCGAGCTCTCCACGCTCCAGCGCTGCGCGGCGCATCTGTCCAGCCTCACGGATATCGAAGAGGCGTACCGCTGCGGCGGTGCGGCGGCGCAGGCCGCGTTCGCCGGGCAAACCGGTGTCATGGTCGCGCTCTCCCGCGTGAGCGACAACCCCTATCTGTGTGTCACCAAAACGCACGACATTCACGGCATCGCCAACCTCGAAAAGACCGTTCCGCTTGACTGGATCAATGCCGATGCCTACCGCATCCGCGAGCCATTTCTGGATTACGCGCTCCCGCTCATCAAGGGCGAACCCTCCCAGACGTTCGTTCGCGGCATGCCCGGTCACTTGGCGCTGTAAGCCAAAGCACCCCGCATGCTTCGCTTCTTCTCCAACGCAATGCTGCGCACGAGGATTTCACACCTCGTGCGCTTTTCTTTTGCTCAAAAGGGCAATTCCTGTTCGGCGCAAACCGCTTCCCGTTAGCCTTTTAAAACGAACTTTTGCGAAATTCTCAGTCCAATCCTTCACTTTCGCTCATATTTTCTCATTTTTCTCATATCAATTTTAAAAAATAGAATGATATTTTGAAGAAATATGCATTTTTGTCTTGCAATTTCCATGCACGGCCCTTATAATACTTCAATATAGTGAAGTGATACTTCACGAAATCGAAATCAGGAGGGAATGGATATGAAGAAGTTTGTGGCTCTGTTTTTGACCGCCTGCCTGCTGTGCCCCGTGTTCGCGCTGGCAGAAGAGACCATCAAAATCGGCATCTTCGAGCCGATGACCGGCGCGACCGCTGCCGGCGGCGCCATGGAAAAAGAGGGCTTTGACCTGGCCAACGAGCTCCATCCCGATGTTCTCGGACAGCCGATCGAGCTGATTTATGGCGACAACAAGTCCGACCGTGCCGAGGCCACCTTGGCCGCCCAGTCCCTGGTGGATAAAGGCGTCGTCGCCGTGCTGGGCTCCTATGCCTCCGGTCTGACGATGGCAGGCGGCGAGGTCTTTGCCGAGGCGGAAATCCCCGCGCTGACCGCCACAGCCACCAACCCGACCATCACCCTTGACTGCGAGTGGTACGCCCGCATCTGCTTCATCGACTCGTTCCAGGGCACGATGCTCGCGCGCTACGCCGTAAAGAACGACTACAAAAAGATCGCGATCATGCGCGAGAAGGATTCCGAATACGCGGTAGGCCTGGTCAAGTACTTCCAGGATGAGCTGGCCAACCACGAGGGCTTTGAGGTCGTGGAGCTGTGCGACTTCATGAACAAGGACGAGGACTTCTCCGCGCTGCTGGGCGCCGTGCTCGCCAAGGAGCCGGACGTCATTTTCACTTCCGTCTCCTACGCCGACAAGGCCGCGCAGATCATGAAGCAGGCTCGCGCCCTGGGCTATACCGGCACCTTCTTCGGCGGCGATACGCTCGACGCGCCGGAACTGTTCACGATCGCAGGCGCGGCAGCCGAGGGCGCCGTGTTCACCACGTTCTACGATTCCGCGCAGCCGGCGACCGAGAAGACGACCGAGTTCCTGACCGCCTACCGCGAAAAGTACGGCAAGGAACCGGCAGCTCCGACCGTCATGGCTTACGACGCTTACCTGACCATGCGCAACGCCATTGAGACGGCGGGCTCCACTGATCCGGAAGCGATCCGCGATGCGCTCTTCGCCACCAGCGGCTTTGTTGGCGCGGCAGGCACCATCACGCTCAACGAAACGCACGACGCGGTGCGCCCGGTTGTCTTCAAAGAAGTGGCAGCCGGCGGTTCCACCTTCTTCAAGGACATCATCGAGCCGTAAGCGCCCTGGTCATCCGGATTTGCTTGACCTGGATGGCCGATTCTGCCGGGCAATGGCCCTCAGATCACAAGAGGCTGTAAGGCACTGCGGCGCTTTACAGCCTCTCTTCGTTTCCCCATATCATCCGGATTGGGAGTGAAACCATGTTCAACCTCACCCGCTTGCTCCAGACGCTCACCGACGCGCTGAGTCTGGGCAGCCTTTACGCGCTCATCGCCATCGGGTATACGATGGTTTACGGCGTGCTGCGGCTGATCAACTTTGCCCACGGCGAAATCTTCATGATCGCCATGTACATCGTATTCTATGGCATATCGCTCTTTGTGCTGCCCTGGTACGTCACGTTTGCCCTGACGATCCTGATCACCGCCCTGCTGGGCACGCTGGCGGAGCGCCTGGCTTACCGCCCGCTGCGCAGCGCGCCGCGCATCTCCATTCTCGTCTCGGCCATCGGCGTCTCCTATTTTCTGCAAAACCTGGCAACGGTGCTCTTCGGCGGCCGTCCGCTCAACTTTCCGCAGATTCCGCTGTTCACCGACGTGCTGATCATCGGCGAAATCTACATCCAGCGCCTCTCGCTGATCGTACCGGTCGTCACGGCGGTGCTGCTGCTCCTGCTGCTCCTGCTCATCAAGCGCACGCGCACCGGCATGGCCATGCGCGCCGTCTCCCGCGATTACGACGCCGCCAGCCTCATGGGTATCGACCTCAACCGCACCATCGCCATCACGTTCTTCATCGGCTCGGCCCTCGCTGGCGTGGGCGCGATCATGTGGGGCATGGAGGACACCCGAATCCGCCCGACCATCGGCTCCATGCCCGGCATCAAGTGCTTCATCGCCGCGGTGCTCGGCGGCATCGGCAACACGGGCGGCGCGGTGCTCGGCGGCCTGCTCATCGGCTTCATCGAAATCGTGACCGTTGCGCTGTTCCCCTCGCTCTCCGGCTACCGGGATGCGTTCGCGTTCATCGTGCTCATCCTCGTGCTGCTGGTCAAGCCGACCGGCCTGCTGGGCGAAAAAACGACGGAGAAGGTGTAAAAGCATGACCAAAATGAAAAAAAGCTCGGTCGTTTTGACCTGCCTGTTGCTGCTGTTGCTCTCGGGCGCGCTCGCGTTCATCGACGGCAACGCCAGCCAATACATCGTGCGCATCACGCGCCTTTGCGCAATCAATATCGTGCTCGCGCTCTCCATGAACCTGGTGCAGGGCTTCACGGGCATCTTCTCCCTCGGCCATGCGGGCTTCATGGCCATCGGCGCGTACAGCGTGGCGCTGCTGACCATTCCCGTGGCCAAGAAGGAAACCATCTTCATGCTCGAGCCGCTCATCGCGCCGCTTGACACGCTGACTCTTCCCTTTGGCGTGGCGCTCATCATCGGCGGCGTGCTGGCCGCGGCGGCGGCTTTCCTCATCGGCCTGCCCTGCCTGCGCCTGCGCGGAGATTACCTGGCAATCGCAACCCTCGGCTTCTCGGAGATCATCCGCATTCTCATCACCAACGCCCAGTGCGTCACCAACGGCGCGCAGGGCCTCAAGTCCATTCCCAAGACGGCGGACATCTGGTGGTGCTACGGCATCGCTCTGGTCGTGCTCGTGTTCATCGCGCTGCTGGTCTCCTCCAGTTACGGACGCGCGCTCAAGGCCATTCGCGAGGACGAAATTGCCGCCGAATCCATGGGCATCTCGCTGCTTCGCCACAAGATGCTCTCCTTTATGATCAGCGCATTCCTCGCCGGTGTCGGCGGCGGCCTCTACGCCAGCTACATCGGCACCATCGGTCCGGACGTTTTCCAGATCTCCCGCACGTACGACATCCTGATGATCGTCGTCATGGGCGGCATGGGCTCCATCACCGGTTCCGTCCTCGCCGCATTCATCGTCACCATCGGTCAGGAGTGGCTGCGCGTGCTCGACGGCCCGCTGCCCTTTCTGCCCTTCTGGCCCGAAAACGGCGTCTCCGGCATGCGCATGGTCGTCTTCTCGCTGCTGCTGCTGATTATCATTCTCTTCTTCCGCAACGGCCTGTTCGGGCACAAGGAGATCACCTGGTCATCCGTCGGTGCCCGTCTGAGCGCGCTCAGCGGCCATGCCCATAAGGAGGTGACCAAGCCATGAGCGAACGTGTGCTCGAAGTCAATCACGCCACCATGCGCTTTGGCGGCCTGGTCGCCGTAAACGACCTGACCATGCTCATCGATAAGGAAGAGATCGTCGCGCTCATCGGCCCCAACGGCGCGGGCAAGACGACCGCCTTCAACATGATCACAGGCGTATACACGCCCACCGAAGGAACCGTGCAGCTGTGCGGCAAGGCCATCACCGGCAAACGGCCGGACCGCATTGCCGCCGCGGGCATCGCGCGCACGTTCCAGAACATCCGCCTGTTCAAGGCGCTGACCGTGCTTGACAACGTGGTCATCGCCCAGCATCTGCGCCTGACTTCTTCCTGGCCGGCGGCCGTGCTGCGCCTACCGCGCTACCGCAAGGAAAACGCGGCCATGTATGCGCGCGCCAAGGAACTGCTTGAGACCATGGGGCTATGGGATGTGCGCGGGGAAATCGCCAGCTCGCTCCCCTACGGCATGCAGCGCAAGCTGGAAATCGCGCGCGCGCTGGCCACACAGCCCAAGCTGCTGCTGCTCGACGAACCGGCTGCGGGCATGAACCCCGCCGAATCCGCCGAGCTGACCGGGCTCATCCGCGGCATCCGTGACCAGTTCCACCTGACCATCCTGCTCATTGAGCACCACATGGACGTGGTCATGGACATTTCCGACCGCATTTATGTGCTCAACTACGGCAGTCTGATCGCGGAGGGCACGCCCGCGCAGATTCAGCAGAATGACGACGTGATCCGTGCCTATCTGGGAGGTGACGAGGATGAAGCTTGAAATCGAGGATCTGCACGTCGCCTATGGCGGCATCCAGGCGCTCAAGGGCATCAGCCTGAGCGTGGACGAAGGACAGATCGTCACGCTCATCGGCGCCAACGGCGCGGGCAAATCCACGACGCTGCGCGCGATATCCGGCCTG
>CALVTV010000115.1 GCA_944363005.1 uncultured Clostridia bacterium
GCCGTGGGTTCCGCGGTTGGTTCTTCGGTCGGCTCCGCCGTGGGTTCAGCCGTCGGCTCCGCCGTCGGTTCAGCCGTCACAACCGGCGCCGCAGTGGCCGCCGGCGTCTTTTCGTCGGCGCCGCATCCGCCCAGGGCCAGCAGCGCCAGCGCGAGCAGAAGGGCAAGAATGGCTTGCTTCTTCACTTTTTTAATCCTCCCATATTCATGTACCCCCTCCCGGGGGGCTTTCTGGTGCCATCGGGTACAATTATACCCGCACCTTCACAAAAACGCAATCGTTTCGCCAAATTGTCCCGGCAGATTCATCCAGGATTCACAATCCTGTCACAATCGCTCGACAAACGCGCGAATGCGCGCGAGCGCCTCGTTGAGCTTTTCGATGCTTGTGGCGTAGGAGCAGCGGATATGCCCCTCGCCGGACGCGCCGAACGCCGTGCCCGGCACGCAGGCGACCTGCTTTTCGCGCAAGAGCTGCGTGCAGAAGTCCTCGCTGGTCAACCCCGTCTTGCGAATCGAGGGGAAGACGTAGAACGCGCCGCGCGGCTCAAAGCAGTCAAGGCCCATGTCGTTGAGCGCGGAAACCATCAGCCGCCTGCGCCGGTCGTAGGAGCGCACCATGGTGCGCACGTCCTCAAAGCCGGTTTCAAAGGCGCGGCCGAGCGCGCGGTCCGCGGCGACCTGGCCCTGCATGGAGGCGCAGAGCATGGTGTACTGGTGAATCTTGAACAACGGGGCCAGCAGCTCATGCGGCGCGCACGCATAGCCCACGCGCCAGCCCGTCATGGCGAACGCCTTGGAAAAGCCGTTGAGCGTGATCGTGCGCTCGCGCATGCCCTCGATGGCGGCGAACGCGGTATGCTCGTGGCCGCCATAGACCAGCTCGGAATAGATCTCGTCGGAGATGACCACGACGTCCGTGCCCTCAAGCACGCGGGCGAGCGCCTGCAGCTGGGCGCGGCTCATCACGCCGCCGGTCGGGTTGTTGGGGTAAGGCAGAATGAGCGCCTTGGTGCGCGGGGTCAGGGCCGCGCGAAGCGCCTCGGGCGTGAGGGCGAATTCGTCCTGCTCGGTGGTGACGGCGGCGACAGGCGTTCCCCCGGCGAATGTGACGCACGGCGCGTAGCTGACGTAGCTCGGTTCGGGAATGATGACCTCGTCGCCCGGGCAAACGAGCGCGCGCAGCGCCAGGTCGATGCCCTCGCTGGCGCCGACGGTGACGAGCACCTCGTTTTGCGGGCTGTAGGTCACGTGATAGCGCATGCGCAGGTAGGCCGCGATCTTCTCCCGCAGGGACTCCAGGCCCCAGTTGGAGGTATACTGCGTCTGCCCGTCCTCGATGGACTCGATGGCCGCCTCGCGAATCGGCCAGGGGGTCACAAAGTCCGGCTCGCCCACGCCCAGGGAAATCGCCTCGGGCATCTGGCGCACGATGTCAAAGAACTTGCGGATGCCGCTGGGCGGCACGTCCGCCACCCGGCGGTTGATGACGTCCTCGTAGCGCATCAGGGCATCACCGCCTGACGTCTGTCGTCCGCGCCGCCCTCGAAGATCATGCCGCCGTACTTGTAGGTCTTGAGCATGAAATGGGTGCTCGTGCCGGTCACGCCCTCGATCACCGAGAGGCGGCTATGCACGAACTGCGCCAGCTCCTTGAGCGTGCGCGCCTCGCAGAGCACCATCAGGTCGTACGCGCCGCTCATCAGGTAGAGCGAGCGCACCTCGTCGTACTGCATGATCCGCTGGGCGATGGCGTCAAAGCCCTTCTCGCGCTGGGGCACGACGTTCACCTCGATGACCGCCTGCACGAACTCGCGCTCCGTGCGCTCCCAGTTGATCAGCGCCTGATAGCCCACCAGCACGCCCGCGCGCCTGAGGCCGTCGATCGCCGTAACGACGGTCGCCTCGTCGCTGCCCGTCATCACCGCGATTTCCCGCGGGCTCACGCGCGCGTCCTCGCAAAGGATTTCCAGAATATGCATGTCCAGCGTTGTAAACATCGGCATCTCTCCTCGCTGATGGCCATATGGCCGAATACGCTTATTATATCGAAAACAAACGGGGATGTAAAGCCTCAGGCAAGCACGGCAAAGCGCCCATGCACCCTGGCGACCGTCACCTCGCCGTAGAGCAGGCGCATCACCCGCGTGACCTCGGATATCTCCGCCGCGCGCATGTCAAGCTCCGCGGCGACGCGCCCGCCGCACAGCGCCAGCACCCGGTCGCAGCGCGAGAGCGCAAGCTGCGGGTCGTGCAGCGCGACGAGCGCCGCACAGCGCGTACCCATCGCCGCGCGCAGGGCACAAAGCGCCTCGCCGCGCCGGGCCAGGTCGAGCGCGCCGTCCGGCTCATCGAGCAAAAACAGCCGCGGCTGCTGCATCAGCGCCCGGGCGAGCGCAACAAGCCGCTGTTGCCCCTGCGAAAGCGTGCCGGTCAGCCGGCTTTCCGCCGCCGCCAGGCCCACAGCCGCCAGGCACGCGCGCGCCTGCTCCCGCTGGGCCGCGGCGTAGCCCCCGAGCAGCGGCGTTCGCGCGTTGGCGCCCATGAGCACCGCCTCCAGCGCGGTCATGCCGGGGTCGAGCCGGGTCTGCTGGGGCAGGTAGGCCACCTGCGCGGCCCGCGCGCGCACCGGCATGCCCGGCAGGTCCCGCCCGCAGAGCGTGCAGCGCTCGTATCGCGCGCTCATCTGGCCGCACAGTGCCCGAAGCAGCGTCGATTTGCCGCTACCGTTTTCCCCCAGCAGCGCGCACAGTTCGCCCGCCCGGAGCGTCATGTTCACGCCGTCCAGCACACGCTTTCCCCGGTATCCGGCGCAGAGCGAGCGCACCTCAAGCATCGCCCCGGCCCCCTTTCACCATCAGCGAGATCACCATCGGCACGCCCAGCAGCGTGGTGAGCACGGAGACGGGCAGTTCCGCCCCGGGCGTGAGCCGCGCGGCGACGTCCGCCAGCAGCAGCAGCGCGCCGCCCGAAAGAAACGAGAGCGGCAGCATGCCCCGGCTTCGCC
>CALVTV010000116.1 GCA_944363005.1 uncultured Clostridia bacterium
GACATCAGTGCTCATCCGGGGCGGCCTCGTTCACGACGCCGTCCACGAAACCCCGTATACCGCCGACATCCTCTGCGAAAACGGCAAAATCGCCGCCATCGCGCCGTCCATCAGCGCGCCGGAAGGCTGCGAGATCATCGACGCCAGCGGCAAAAACGTCTATCCCGGCTTTGTGGAAGCGCACGGCCATGTCGGTCTGGACGGTTACGGCATCGGATACGAAGGCAAGGACTACAACGAATACAACGAGCCGGTGACCCCGCAGCTGCGCGCCATCGACGGCATCAAGCCCGGCGATTACAGCCTGATGGAAGCTGCGGCGGCGGGCGTAACCTGCCTGTGCACCGGCCCCGGCTCTTCCAATGTGCTGGGCGGCACGTTCGCCGCCATCAAGACCTGCGGCCGCCGCGTGGAGGATATGCTGGTCAAGGCCGACGTGGCCATGAAGTGCGCCTTTGGCGAGAATCCCAAGCGCTGCTACCGCGAGAAAGGCATCTCCACCCGCATGTCCACGGCGGCCAAACTGCGCGAGATGCTCTTCAAGGCCCGCGAATACGACCGCAAGATCCGCGCCGCAGGCGACGACGAGAGCAAGCTGCCCCCGTTTGACATGAAGCTCAACGCGCTGCTGCCCGTCATCCGCGGCGAAATGCCGCTCAAGGCCCATGCCCATCAGGCCGACGACATGTTCACCGCCATCCGCATCGCCAAGGAATTCGGCGTACGCCTGACGCTGGAACACTGCACCGAGGGCCATCTGGTGGCCGACCTGCTGGCCGCCGAGCATCTGCCCATGGCCGTCGGCCCGTCGATGGGCGACGCGAGCAAGTACGAACTGCGCAAAAAGACGTGGAAAACCCCGGCCATCCTCGACGAAGCCGGTTGCCAGGTCTCCATCATCACCGACGCGCCCGTGACGCCGCTCAAGTACCTGCCGCTGTGCGCGGGCTTCGCCGTGCATGCGGGCATGAACCCCTTCCACGCCCTGCAAGCGATCACCCTCAATCCCGCGCGCCACATCGGCATCGAGGATCGCGTCGGCTCTCTGGAGGTTGGCAAAGACGCCGACGTCGTGGTGATGGATGGCAGCTGCTTTGAAATCAGCTCCACGGTGTGCCACGTGCTCATCGACGGCGTTGCCCAGCCCACGCAGGTGCAATTCTGCGAGGCGTGATGCCGCCTTTCCCTACAAACCCGGCACGCCTGGACTGCGCGCCCAAGCCGATGCCCGGCAGGGAAATTGACATGACAAAAAAAGCGAGGCCCGGAACCTTCCGGAGCCTCGTTTTTTGTAGGTATCCGCCGCTTGTGCTCAGCGGATCAGGAAATACAGCGCCACCAGCGCGCCCAGCGCGATGCGGTACCAGCCAAACGCCGTGAAGCTATGGCGCTTGATGTAGCCGATGAACGTCTTGATGGCAATAACCGACACCACGAACGCGCTCACGCAGCCGACCGCCAGCACAACGGCCTCCGCCGCCGTGAAGTTCAGGCCAAACTTGAGCACTTTGAGCAGGCTCGCGCCCGCCATCGTCGGAATGGCCAGGTAAAAGCTGAACTCCGCCGCCGCCGCGCGGGAACAGCCCATGAGCATGCCGCCCAGAATCGTCGCGCCGGAGCGGCTGGTGCCCGGCACCAGGGAGAGCACCTGGAACATGCCGATGAGCAGCGCCATGCGCATGTCGATCAGCTCGACGCTCTGCACGCGGGCGCGTCGGAGGCTGGCGTTCTGCCTGCGCTCCACAACGATGAACGCCACGCCATAGAGCACGAGCATCGCCGCGACAACCGGCGCGTTGTGCAGATGCGCGTCCATCCAGTCGTCAAAGGGAATGCCAACGATCGCGCTGGGCAAAATCGCCACCACGACCTTGACCCACAGCCAGAATGTGTCCATTTTGAGCAAACCGGCGAGCCCTTCCCCCTGCTCCCTGCGCCGGAACGGCCAGAGCTTGGGGAAATAGAGCACCACCACCGCCAGAATCGCGCCGAGCTGAATGACGACGTTGAACATCTCCATGAACGCGTCGCTCACCTGCATGTGAACGAATTCTTCAAGCAGGATCATGTGCCCCGTCGAGCTGACAGGCAGCCACTCCGTCACGCCTTCCACAATGCCAAAGAGCAACGCCTTCAGCGATTCGATCCACAAATTCATACCGTTCCTCCCCATCGAACGCCTCGCGTCCGTCCTTTAAAAGTCGAATTCCTCCGCGCTGCGCACGGTCAGATGCGCAGGGTGCTCCGGCTGGCGCAGGGCCTCCCGCTGCTGCGCCTCGCGTTCGCGCTGCGCCTCCTGCTGGGCGTGCTCCGCCTGCGCGCGCATGCGCTGCATGAGCTGTTGAAGCGGGGCCATGGCCGCCAAATCGCGCGCGAGCAAATCGGCCATCTCGTGCGAAGCCAGGCTTTGCCAGTCCGCCTGCGTGCCCTCGTGCTCAAAGCCGAACCCCTTTTTGACATACAGCGCGCGCAGATCCTGCGGCACGTCCTTGGGCACGGCAATCTTCTTGTAATCCTCGCCGTACATCGAAAACTGCGGCGTCAGGCCAGCGATTGCCGCGCGCACATCCTCCGGGTCCCGCCGAATATGCAGCCGAAGCGCATCCATCAGCGGCTTGTCGGTCGCGTAACATCCACAACCCCAGCCCAGCCAATCCGGCCCAAAGCCCCAATACATGCTGAACCCGTCGCTGCGCCGCTCCCCCGGATAGCGCCAACCCAGCCACGCATGATCGCGAAAGGGCGATTTATCCTTGGAAAAGCGCGTATCACGCCGCAAACGGGACATGGTGCGCCCCGGCCGGGTATCCAGCCGGGCGTCGATGAGCTGCACCACGGGCGCCATCTCGTCGCAAAGCTCGCGCAGCGGCGCCTTGACGTATGTCTCATAACGTTCCCGGTTTGCCTCGTAAAACGCTTGATTGTTGTTGAAGCGGATGTCATTCAAAAAGCGGACCGCTTCCTCCGTAAATCCCGTAAACAAATCGTAGCCTCCTATCGGGTTCCCATTATAACATGTTCCCCCTTCCCCCGCAAGCCAAAGCGAAGCACCAAAAAATTGGCGGCTTTCAGCGCGTTTTGCCCTGAAAGCCGCAAGTGTTTCATTCAGTTATCCGTCGGTCATTCGATGAAGTCGTCTTCGGAGTCGTCAAAGTGATCCTCGCCCTCAAAGAGATCGTCGTCCTCCCGCGAGCCGCCGAAGAGTCCCTTCTTTTTCTTCTTCATCGGCTTGATCTCCGAGCGGGTCTTGCCCTTGGGCGCGCTGTTGGCGCGCTCCTCGCGCCGCTTGATCTCGTCGATGGCTGCGCGGTCAATGCGGATCGTCTCGTCGCCCGCCGCGGCGCTCTTCTCCTCCGGCTTTGCCTCGGGTTCTGCCGCGGGTTTCTCTGCCGGTTTCTCCTCCGGCTTCGCGGGTTCCTCCGCCTGCGCGTTCACGTCGTCCGCCAGGCCGCTGAAAATCCGCGTCTGCGAATCGTCCACCTTGCGCTGCGGCACGAACTCCGGCCGCTGATCCACGGGCGCCACGCGCAGCGTTTCGTCCGTGCTCACCGGCACGTTTTGCGTGCGGCGGCGGCGTCCGTCCTCTTTCTCCGCCCGGCGAAGCGCATCGCGCGCAGGCGTAGAGGAGGTTTCCGATTCGGACGTCTGATCCAGCTCAGGCGTCGGCACAATCGGTTCTTCCGCCTTATTCTTGGCCGGCTTCTGCTCCGGTCTTCTGCGGCGGTTCACACCGCGATGATTGCGCGTATCCGGCGACAGCTCAAGGGTATCGAGCGCTCCGGCAAGGCGCTTCTTGCGGCGCGCGGACTGCACGGCGCCTACGCCCAGCACACTGGCCAGGCCCACGCCCAACACGCCCAATACGCTGTAGAGCACGACGGGATTGACGCTTTCGGCAATCCATTCGCCAATCGTCGGCTTGGGCGTTGCCGTCGGCACGGGCGTCGGCGTCGGCGGAACGGCCGTCGGCGCAGGCGTTGCCGTCGGCGCGGGCGTCGGCTCGATATACGTGACCTGCAAAACCTCGGAGGAATACGTCTTCTCGTTGCTGTCCGCGTCCTTGCCCGTCACGTCAAAGCGGAACTTACCGGCAATGCTCGTCTGCAAGTCAAAGACCAGCGTACGGCTCTCGCCGGAAGGCAAAGAAGCGATCTTCGCCACGATCGTTTCCCCCTGCTTGACGGTCAGGTTCGTCGCGTCGGTCTGGCCCACGTTCTTGACCGTCACCGCGAAGCGAAGCACCGCCGGTTCGCTGTAGATGACGTTGCTTTCCACCTGCGCGGCCACCTCGAGGATGAGCGCGCGGGAAGCGTCCTGCGTGGCAATCGCCAGATCATTGGAAACGACGGTCACGGCTTCGCCGGAACCATCGGTGCCGCTGACGCTCACGTTGACCGTTGCCGCCTCGGTAAAGGTGCGGGTAAACGTGTCGGAATAGGAGGCGCCGGGCGCGAGCTCCACGCCGGAGGCCACCACCTGGCCATCCTGCGAGGTCACCGTCAGGCCGGTGTAAGCGGTATTTCCGCTGTTCTTCATCTCCAGGGTAAACTCAACCGGCACGCCGGGATAGACGTCCTCCGTCTCCTCCGTGGCAATCGTCACTTCCAGGCCATCTTCCGCGACGGTGATGGTCTTGCGCGCCAGGTCGGAGATGGTGAGCGTCTTGTCGGAGCCCGCCGCCTGATAGGTGATCTGCGGCTTGCTGACCAGCTCCGCCGAGCCCATGGTGAACGTATCGGTCACGGTGACCTTCTCCCCCACGGACAGCGACGCGCGCGTAACCTCTTCCTTGGTCACGCCCTCGTTGGTGATGACGATGTTACGCAGTTCGATGTTGCCGGTGTTGGAGAGCGTATAGCTCAGCGTTACGGTCTGTCCCTCGCGGGCCGCCGCCGGGGATACGCTGTAGGTCGCCGTCAGCTGCGGCGCGGCGGCTTCGGTCTGGATGGTGACCGGAATGGTGCGCGTTGTAGACGTCGGCCCGTTCTCGGTCTGCACCGTATACTTAATGTAGTACTTGATCTTCCCCGCGTCAATCTGATCCTGCGTCACGTTCCACTTGCCCGTATACGTCACGCTGTTTTCGCTGGTCAGCCCCGTGTACGTCTCCAGCGGGTTGCCGGCCGGATCGTAGAGGATGATCTCGTCGGTGATATCGGATTCACCGCTGTTATAGATCTTGATGGTGATATTGACTTCCTGCTCGGAGATCACCGACTGCGGCTCGCTGAGCGAGGACACACGAACGGGATCTGCTTCGGCAGCCGCTGAAGCTGCGCACAAGAGCAGGCACCCAATCATGCATGCCACGATGATCAGGCGGATGCCTCTGGCCCGATTGTCCATTCTGTTTTCCGGGGCCCGGGAAGCGGCCCCTTCCTCCCTTCTCTGGCAGAACACTCCGCCGATCTATGTCGAAAGTGTACACAAACCCACTTTGGTTTATTGTAGACGATTCGCGCGTATCTGTCAAGTCCGCAGGCCAATTGCGCATTTCTCATCGAAAGCTGTCCATAAGGGGCGAATTGGACCGCGGATTTGCCTCCTGAATTTGACGATCCAGCGTCCCGTTTTCCTCCCACTTTCTGTATGCAATTTCTGGCTCATCTTACAATTGCCGCCGCGGCAAACACACCGGCGGCATACGCGACCAGCGAAACCGGAATCGCATAGCGGGAACGCTCCACTCCCGCAGACCCCAAATACAGCGAACCGGTAAAGAAAACGGTCTCGCTGGCGCCGCTGATCACGCAGCAAAGGCGCGCCGCCCGGCTGTCCGCGCCGGCCGTTTGCATCACGTCGTTGACCGTCGCCAGGGCCGCAGAACCCGAAAGCGGACGCAGCAAAATCGTGCCCACGCTCTCGGCCGGCAGCCCGATCCCGGCAAACACCGGCTCGCAGACGCGCTGCATCTGATCGAGCAATCCCGTCTCGCGCAGCAGGGAAACCGCCGTCAAAACAGCCACCAGATACGGCAGAATTTGAAAAGCGGTCTGCAATCCCTCCCTCGCCCCACGTACAAACGCATCGTAGACGTTGATGCGCGCGCGAAGCGCCGAGAGGATGGCCATAAGAAGCAGGGCCGGCAAAAGCAGCGATTCATTCATCGTCCTCTCCTTCCCGAGCACAGCCTGCAAAGCAGCACCCCGCACCCCGTCGCCACCGCTGTCGCCACGAGCGTCGGCCAGACGATATCCGCCGGGTTTGCCGCGCCGGCCTGCGCGCGTAGCGCAATCATGGTGGTCGGCAAAAGCTGTACACTGGTCGTGTTGAGCACCAAAAAGAGCAGCATGGCGTCGCTGGCCCGCCCCTTCTCCCGCTGGCATTGCGCCATCGTGCGCATGGCCTTCAGTCCGGCGGGCGTCGCCGCATTGCCCATGCCCAGCATGTCGGCGGAAAGATTGAGGCAGATGTCCGTCAGCGCGGCTTCCTCGCCCAATTCAAACCGGAACAGCCGGGACAGCGGCCGCCTGAGCGCCGCGGCCAACCCGGACGCCAGACCGCTTTCCCGAATGAGCCCCATCATCCCGCCAAAAAAAGCATACGCCCCCGCCAAAGACAGGCACAGCTCGACCGCCTGCGTTCCGCCCGCAATCAGCGCCTGCTGCGCCTCCTGCGCCTGACCCGTCGCCGCCGCGTGAAGCACGCCCACCAGCAACAGCACACAAAACACTCCGTTCATCCCCATCACCCGGGCAAGCCTATGAGCCCAGGCCGCAAATCAGAATCCCCGCGCAAGGATCGCGTTTTTTCTTTTTGCTGTCTGTTTTTTCCATTTCCACACATTCTGTGTTTTGCGTCAATTCGACCAAATAAAATGAAATTCGTCATGCAATATTCTTGCAACCCCTTGACAACTCACCCCTATTCGCATACAATATTTACAAGGATAGGCCGTGTTTTTTGGTTCAACATGTGTTTTCGGCAGGAACGCGTAAGCGTTACCATAGTACGTTTATCTCACCAAGGAAAGGAAGGCATGAATCGTATGAAGAAACTCGTCTCCCTGCTGCTCGTCGTCCTGTTGTTGGTGCCCTCGCTCGCTTTGGGCGCCACGGAGTTCGACGTCACCGAACCCATCACCATCACCTGGTGGCACGCGCACGAGGATCAGCTCACCGAGTACCTCAACTACATGGTCGACAAGTTCAACGCCGAAAACGGCATGGGCATCACCGTCAATCCCGTGTATATCGGCAGCTATTCCGAAATTAACACGCAGTTCATCGCGGCCGCGGCCGCCGGTACCGGCACGGTGCCCGCTCTGGTGACCTGCAACACCTCCTATCCGGCCAGCTATGGCAACGACGGCCTGTGCGAAGTGCTGGACCCCTACATCGACGCCTATGATTACGACATCGATGACTTCGGCGAGGGCCTCATCGCCTCCACCAGCTTCGACGGCGAGCAGATCGCCCTCCCGTACCTGATCTCCACGCAGGTCATGTACTACAACAAGACCGCCGCCGATGCCGAAGGCATTACGATGCCCAAGACGCTCGACGAGATGGATGCGTTCCTTGAGAAGGCGACCCTCTTCAACGAAGACGGCACCACCAAGCGCTACGGCACCGTCTTCGGCGGCTGGGACTACTGGTACTACGAGATGCTCTACAAGAACAACGGCGTTGAGCTCGTCTGCGAGGACGGCACCACCGACATCAACAGCGAAAAGAGCGTCGAAATCACCACGAAGATCAAGGAATGGATCGACAAGGGTTACGCCTACTACGCCTACGGCACGAGCGCTTCCTCGAACATGCGTCAGCTGTTCTGGGACGGCGGCGCGTTCAGCGTGTTCCATACCTCCTCCCTCTACGATACGTACGTGACCAACGTCGCCGCCAGCGCCAACCCCTTTGAGGTCGGCATGGCCTGGTGCCCGGGCGGCAACGACGGCGAGACGTTCAAGTCCGAAGTTGGCGGCTCGGCCATCCTGATTCCGGCGGCGGCCTCCCAGGCGGAGAAGAACGCGGCCTGGCAGTTCCTCATGTTCATGACCAGCCCGGAGATGAACCTCTACTGGGCGGACAAGACCGGCTATTTCCCGACGCGCGCGAGCGTGCAGAGCACCCCGGAATACGAGGAGTACCTCTCCCGCAAGCCGGCCATGGCCGAAATCGTGTCCATGAGCAGCTGGATCAACCCGCGCAACCAGAACCCGGCGTACGACTCCTGCGCGACCCTCTGGCGTCATGCGCTGGCGGAGATCTTCAACGAAGGCGCGCCGATCCAGGAGACGCTCGACGCCTTGGCCGTTGAAGTTCAGGAAACGCTTGACGATCAATAAGCCAAAGGAACCGAACTGGCATGTGCGAGGGCGAAGAAGCCACGGCTTCTCCGCCCTTTCGCTAGAAATGAGGATGAAAACGTGAAGAAAGATACATTCGATCAACGCTGGAGGGCCAGGCAGCATCAGCTTGAGCAAAGGCACATTTCCCGGCGCCAACGCGTAGCCGGAATCGTGCTCATCGTGCTGGGCGCACTGCTGGCCGCTACGGGTCTGTTCGGCTATCTGGTCGGCGATTTGCAGTTCAGCGCATTCACCGATCTGGCCGATCAGGTTTATGCCGCCCGCGAGGCCGCGCAAAGCGCCGGCACGGAAGTCACCGGCGCGCTGGATCTGCACGGAGAAGACAGCGGTGTGCGCGTATTCTACGCGACCTATGAGACCGAAACGGAATCGGGCTTCGTCAATGCGCAGGACTTTGAGTTGGGCGAAGACAAAAAGTCGCTCAAGGGCGAAGGCCTGCAATTCCCCGGCACCAAGGACTACATGAACCTTGTCGTCGCCGAGGAAACCCCCGTCACGCTGGACAACGGGATGGAGATGACGCAGAGCGTTAAACTGCGCGGCGCGGGCAACAGCAAGTACCGCAGCCTCAAGCTGACGGTTGAGGGCCCCGGCACGCTGAGCGTCTACGCCGTCTCGTCCCTGGAAGACGCGGAGCGCAAGCTCGTGCTCTACAACACCAAGGACGGCGCAGAGGTTGCAACAGCCATGGCCCCCGCGGCGGATGGCAGCACGCTCACCGCGCTCACCTTCACCTTCCCCGAGGCAGGCACGTATTACCTCTCCAGCAAGGGCGACCTGCCGCTCGCCCCGCTGAGCACCATCATGAACCTCGCCATCATCCTGCTGATTCTGGGCGTGGTGTTCATCTTCAACGGCGTCATGATGCTCCATCAGCGCTGGGAGCGGATGAAGGATCTGTTCTGCGTGGAGCCCGCGCTCATCTTCTTCCTGCTCTTCGTCTACTATCCGGTCATCGACATGGTGCGCATCTCGTTTACCGACATGGGCATTCTGACCACCGGTAAGCAGGAGTTTGTGGGCCTTTCCAATTACAACTGGCTGTTCAATCAGTCCGGCGCCAAGTACTTCTGGGAGTCGCTGCGCATCACCGCGACGTATACCTTCTGGGAGGTCGTCATCACGCTGGTCGGCGGCATGCTGCTGGCGCTGCTGTTCAACCGCATGTCGCGCGGCTTCAACGTGATGCGCTCCATCGTGTTCATGCCCAAGTACATCGCCGTATCCACCAGCGCCGTGGTGTTCATGTGGATTCTCTACAGCCCCGCGGCCGCCGGCGCCAACCAGTCCGAGGGCATTCTCAACTACTTCCTGTCGCTCTTTGGCATCACCGGCCCGCACTGGCTCATTGACGCCTCCACCGCGCTCACCGGCGTGTTGATTTTGACAGCCTGGCGCGTGGTGGGCTACGCGATGATGATCTACCTCTCCGCCATGCAGGGCATCCCACAGGATTACTATGAGGCCGCGCGCATCGATGGTGCGGACGGTGTGCAGCAGTTCCGCTTCATCACCGTGCCGCTGCTCGCCCCGACGACGCTCTTCCTCTTCGTGACCACGTTCATCGCCTCCATGAAGGTCTTCCAGAGCGTGGACGTCATGACCGGCGGCGGACCGGGTACCGCCACCAACGTGATGGTTCAGTGGATTTACAACCTGACCTTCCAGGACTTCCGCACGGCCCGCGGCGCCGCGGTTTCCGTCGTGTTCTTCCTGATTCTGCTGGTGTGCACGATGGCCACGATGAAGTATTCCAACAAGAACGTCAATTACGACTCGTAAAGGGGGCGATGGCATGCTGAGTATAAAGAAAAGAGCCGGGATTGGGCTGGTGCTCTGCGGCTTCGTGTCCCTGTTCCTCGCGTTTTTGAGCATTCCGCTCAGCTGGAGCGATACAACGGGATGGATACTGGTCGGGATCGGCGTGGTGCTGATTCTCGCCGCCCTGCCGCTGATGTGGGCCGATGGTATCCGCAACCTGCGCGCACGGGGTGAGCGCATCCACCATTTGCACAGAATGCGTCAGAGTGGTTTCTTCGACATTCTGATGCTCTTCGCCATTCTGGCGCTCGTCCTGCTGGCGATGGGGTGCATCGGCGTCGTCTCCTACAACGCGACGTTCGCCGCGCACGCCAAACTCGCCGCGGGCGATGGGCCTGTGCCCGCAACGCTGGAGGAAGCGCGCCTGTTGCCCGACTTTGTCGAATACAACTTCAATCAGGATCTCAACCTGTTCTCCCGCAACTATCGCGTGTTCTTCACCATTGCGCTGATCACGCTGGGCGTTGTCGCGGTCTGCCTGCTGTATATGCGCTTCGTCTCGCCCATTGTCGGCGCGGATGACTCGCTGCGCGTCGCGCATGGCGTATACCGCAAGGTAGCCCAGGGCGCAGTGGCCTTCCTGCTGACGCTGGTGATGCTCTTCCCCATCTACTGGATGATCATTTCCTCCTTCAAGACGAGCACCGAACTGCTCGCCGCCGTGCCGACGCTCTGGCCGAAGGAATTCGTATTCACCAACTACCCCAACGTGCTTCAGCGCGCGCCGTTCATTCGCTACCTGATCAACACGCTGGTGACGACGTGCTGCATCATGGTCACCGAATTGACCATGGGCGTGCTCGCGGCGTACGGCTTCTCCAAGGGCCGCTTCAAAGGCCAAAACGCGCTGTTCATGCTCGTCCTGGGCGCGCTGATGGTGCCGATTCAGGTGACGTTTGTGCCGATTTACGTGCTCATCGCGCGCCTGAACGCCATTGACACGTACATGGGCATCGTGCTGCCGAACCTGGTGAGCGCGTACTTCATCTTCATGCTGCGCCAGAACTTCATGGCCGTGGACGACAGCTATATCGAAGCAGGCAGGCTCGACGGCATGAGCCGCATCGGCACCATCGTCAACGTGCTCTGCCCGATGTGCAAGCCCACGCTCATCACGGTGAGCATCATCTCCTTCATCAACGGCTGGAACAGCTACTTCTGGCCGAAGATGGTCACCAAGACGGAGGCAAGCCGCACCATCGCCGTCGGCGTGCAGCAGCTCAAGAACACGTTCGCCGGCCAGGAGGTTTCCAACTACAACGAAATCATGGCGGGCGCCGTCATGGCCATCATTCCTATCGTTCTGCTCTTCCTGTTCCTGCAAAAATATATCATGACCGGCATGAGCAAGGCCGCCATGAAGTGACGGCTGTGGTCCGCAAACCCCTGCGGGCTCCCCCTCAACATAACACACAGAGGAATCGCTCCGCGGCGGTTCCTCTTCTTCCCTCTAAAGAAAGGAGACTATCCATGCGCAAACGCATCTGTACGCTCCTCCTGCTGCTAACGCTCTGCCTCGCGCACGCCGTCGCAGAGGAAACGCGCTATGCGCAGGTCTTTGACCGCAGTCAGGACGGCGGCAAGCTGACCATCCGCTTCCTCTGGCTGGGCGAGCAGGTCGCCGACGACAAACCCGGCGACTGCATGATCCTCACCTCCCCCGAAGGCAAGGTTATGGTGCTCGATGCCGGCCATCCCGCCGCCACGCAGTACGTGACCGACGCGCTGGACGCCCTGGGCATCACGAAGATTGATTACCTTGTCGCTTCCCATCCGCATATCGATCACGTCGGCGGGTTCCCGACGCTCATGGATCGCTATGAAATCGGCACGCTGTACACCAGCGCGCTGACGTACGAAACCTCCAGTTATTATCGCGCATACGTCGAAGCCGCCGAGGGCATTGAACACGTGCTTTTGCACGACGGCGACACGCTGATGTTCGGCGAAGAGGTGCGCATCGACGTATTCAACCCGCCGGAGACGATCGACTATCCCAAGGACTACCCCAACGGCGCCACGCAGTTCATCAACAACCAGTCGCTTGCGCTCAAGTTCACCTATGGCGAATCGACCGTGATGCTGGCGGGCGACCTGTATTCCGGCGCAGAGCGGTCCATCGTCGAGCGCTGGGGCGATGCGCTCGACTGCGACATCATGAAGGCCAACCATCACGGTTCCAACACGTCTTCTTCCTCCGTCTGGCGCAATGCGGTTTCGCCGCAGATCACATTCATCACCAGCGACACCATCGAAGACCTGAGCACAGCCAAAAAATTCACCCGCGACGGCCAGCAAATGTACCATACCCTCCTGGATGGCTGCGTGCGCGTTTCCACGCCCGGAGACGGCACCTACGACGTACTGACAGAGAAGGACCGCCCGAGCACCCTGTTCTGATTCTCGCCAAGCGAAGTTGCTTCTCATGCGCATGTTTCGGAATATCCGCTGACATCGTTTTTGCGCAAAACCGTGTGCCCATAGCAAACGCTTCTGCAATCCTTTCCGCTCACTCTGCTGCCAAACCGCTTTGGATAACACACGGCGGCTTCACGGATTTTCTGAAGATGATTCAAAACGGGTGCTGGATTTTTACCGCAATATATGGTAAGATGTCAACACAGAAGAGCCTTCCTCCCGGTTCAGCGCAAACAATGCGGCCGTATCCTTCTCGCTTTTCGGCCGCCTTGCTTTGGATTTGGGCTTCCGTGACGGCTTTCTTCTTTTGAGCTTTTATCCGTACAAAACAAGAGGAGCAATGATATGACCTTGACTGAACTCACCAGAGAAATCTGGAATATCTATTTTTGTGGCGGCGAACAGACCAATCTGGATATTTTGACCGAACTCGTCGACCCCGAGTGCGTCATTATCGGCACGGGTAAGCACGAATTCTATCAGAGTATTGAAGCGTTTGCTCAAGCCTTGTCCGCCGAAATGAGTGAACGCAAGGATATTCATTTCCAGTTTAAAGATTTCTGGTGTGAAGAAAAAAAGCTTACCGCGGATATCAGTCTCGTCTACGGCGGCATCTACATCTGGTGGGAAAGCAAGGACAAGCGGGTCTGCATCAACATGGACAGCCGTTTTTCCATCCTGTATCAGTTGACCGGCGAGCATTGGAAAATCGTCCATATTCACCAGTCCCTGCCCAATATGGATCAGCTTGAGGGGGAGTACTACCCCAAAACGCTCTCCGAAGAGATTGAAAAATCGCGGAAAAAAATCGAGACGCTCTCCAAATTGGCGCAAAACGACAGCCTGACCGGCCTGATCAATTTCCGCACGTTCCAGGAGCAATATGCCGTGGAACCGCACGAAAACGCCTGGCTTTTCATCATGGATCTGGACGACTTTAAACACATCAACGATACATATGGCCACCTGTCCGGCAACCACATGCTGCAAAAACTTTCCCACATCCTGCGCTCCACCTTCCGCTCCAACGATTTGATTTGCAGGCTTGGCGGCGTCGAATTCGTTCTGCTGTGCAAGGGGTTGAGCAGCAGCAACGCCGCGCGTTCTTTGGCCCAGCGTCTGCTGGATCAGGTGTCGGCGTGCGCCAAAGAAGAGCCTGCCTGGACCAGCCTGTCCATTGGCATGACCGCCATCCGCGGCAATGAACCGCTCGATGAAGCGATCAATCGTGCCGATTCTGCCCTGTATGTCGCCAAGGCGTCCGGGAAAAACCAGTTCCGGATCGCAGAGGGCGACGTCGAATAACCGGGCCCGCATATTTTCTCTTGTTTTCGGCGCAACCCGTGCAATTTTTCCCGCTTTGTCTCGTCTGAATAGATGTAAGGATTTACATTTGCAAAACCGACATAGGACGGGAGGAAATGCTATGCGTTGGATTGGAATGCTCATCCTGTTTTTGTGCCTGTTTGCCGCAAGTGCGTGCGCGGAGGATACCCCGTATTCCATACTTGCGGACACATTGCTCAAGCTCGATCCCTCCGTTGAGGTTTTCACGCAGGAAGAAGCCGACGCGCTGAGAAACGAACTGTCGGAAGCCGGGATCGACGTTCCTGAGCTTCCGGAGGGAACAATTTACAAATACGATTTCTCCCTGGATCTGCTGGAGGCTGCCTGGGGGAACTTCTATGACTGGTCCATCGAGAAAAAGCACTTGTTCGACCAGCTCATGGTGGACACGGGCCAGCTGGACGCCTGCTTCAATCTGCTTCCCGATGAACATGAAATCAGCCAGGCAGACGCCCGGGCCCTGGCATTTACCGAAATCCAAAACCGTTACGGCATCGAGCCGCAAGCGCTTGCCGCTCAAGCCGACATCGACTATTCCTATGCGCTTTCCTCCGCTCCGCCCTGTGAGCCCGCGTGGCGTTTGGGCATCGCTTTTGAGCAACGCGTTTTTTTCGTCGAAGTGCTTGACGGAGAGGTTCATACCTGCTCCGAGTTCGTTGTCAGCGGTGATTTGGAAGAGGAATACATCGCACTTTGCGACGAAAAAGGCGCGTTCTTTACCTGGACGCTCGAGGATAAGATGGCCTTTGCCGACAGCTTGCCCGAAAAGCTGGCGCAGGCCCAGGCATCCGGTGCGCACATCCCCAGCCATATAGTGCTGAACGCCATCGCTAACTACGGTTTCTGCCTGCCCGGGGAAAGCGCGATCCCGCAAGACGAAGCGCTGAACATCGCCATCGAAGCGACCACAAGCGCCTTTTCTCTGGAGAACGGCTGGGAACAGACTGCGGAAATCTACTATTCCTTTTTCCGCAACGAGACACAGGGCACTGTCTGGCGCGTCATCTTCTGGAAGGCAAAGCAGGACAATTACCCCAGCGGCCTGGTTGATTTGAACGCGTAAACCGGCGAAGTGCTGCGCGTGGAAAAAAACGGCGTCTTGCCAAACGACTACATTCCCTATGTGGACCGGCTCTAAGAGGCTTTTGCGCCCCATCCGCCGCAACGTTTCAAATTCCCCCTTTTGCCAACAAAGACGAACTGCATCACGCTAAAAGGGACAGCTTCCAAAAGAAGCTGTCCCTCAGACCGTCAACAAAGCCCATGTTTTGCAAGTCAAAACATGGGCTTTTAGCATGCAATGGATCCGAAAGCTGAAGCAAAAGACCTTGGCCAGCCTTTTCATATTTTGAACCGCAGCGGTCAGGAAGCATTGCTCGCGCATGTTCTGGATGCCGAGCATGCGAGCAAAGCGCAGGCCGTGGTTTTCTTTGGCCTCCGCAA
>CALVTV010000117.1 GCA_944363005.1 uncultured Clostridia bacterium
ACAGCGCATGATGGTCATCAAGGGCAGCGGCGGCGAGGGTAAGTCCCAGATCGGTACCGTCCTGTCCCATCTCTTTGGCTGCAATGCGAAGGACGGCAGCGTGGGCAAGGTGTCCGAAAACCGCTTCGCCCGTGCTGATCTGGAGCACATCCATCTGCTGATCGACGATGACATGCGCATGGAAGCCCTGCGTCAGACCAACTACGTCAAGTCGCTGGTCACCGCACAGGGCCGCATGGATCTGGAAAAGAAGGGCAAGCAGAGCTATCAGGGCTGGATGGTCGCCCGGCTGCTGGTATTCAGTAATGGCGACCTGCAATCCCTCTACGACCGCAGCAACGGCTTCTATCGCCGACAGCTGATTCTGACCACCAAGGAGCGCCCGCCTGACCGGGTGGACGATCCCGACATCGCGGAGAAGATGTGCCGCGAGATGGAAGGCATCTTTCTGTGGGCCTTTGAGGGGCTGCAGCGTCTGGTGGCGAATCATTTCCGCTTCTCCGAAAGCGCCCGCGCCCGTTCCAACCGGGAGATGATTAAGCAGGACGCCAACAACGTGCTGCTCTTTATGGAAGCCGGGGACTACATCCGGCTCATGCCAGAAGGGAAGGTCGGTTCGCAGGAGCTCTACGAGATTTACACCGTCTGGTGCCGGGAGAACGGCTTTTCGCCGCTTAAGAACCGGAGCTTCTCGGAATTCCTGATCGCCAATCAGAAGAAGTACCACATCGAGCACTCCAACAACCTGACGAACCTCGTCGGCCGCCGCGTATGGGGGTTTACCGGCATTGAGCCGGTGCTGAGGCTCCCGCTCAGAACCGCGGACGGCTGGCAGCGCGATTGCTCGGATGATAATCCCTTTATCTGAAATTCCCTATAAGTGAGAATTTCCGCGGTTCTCTGTGTACATACGTACACACATACAGCGGGATTGTACACATGTACGTATGTACGCAGGAAAATACGGATTCTCCATTTACATAAACAAAAAAACACGAAGCATGAAAAAAGGAGCTGACCCCTATACTCAGAATCATCACCACCCCGGAAGGCAGGAAAGCGCCTTCCTTCGTCGAAAAGAATAACATGCTGACCGATGCGGGAGACGCAGCGCGTCAGGCGAACCTTGAAAACTCCAGCGCAGACCATACAGGCATGTCGGAAGGAGAAACCGACATGACGAAAAGAGAACGCGAACGCGTACAGATCGGCACGGACGCGGCTGGAAAGCCGGTATACACCTGGGTGGAGGGGAAGAACCGTCAGGACTTCCTGATCAAGGCCGCCCAAACGCTGCTGGCCTACGGGATGCTGGACGGCTGCAAGCCCGAACAGCAGGAGAAGGCACCGCAGACGCCGACCTTCCGGCAGTACGCGGAGCAGTGGTGGGAGCTGTACAAGCTGCCTAAGCTGCGGCATACGACGAGGACGACCTACCGAAATCTGCTGGACAACCATATCCTGCCGTACTTCGGCAAGCTGCGGCTTGAGGAAATCAGCACGAACACCATTCAGGCTTTCTACAACGCGAACCGGGAGAAAGCCAAATCGACCACGCGCCAGATGTCCATCCTGCTGCATCAGGTCTTTGACATGGCGGTGGAGGACGGATACATGCGGACGAATCCGACCGAGAGCAAGCGCCTGTCGATGTTGGGCAGCAGGAAAAAGCGGGAAGCGCTGTCGATGCGGGAGGTGCAGGACATTCTGCAAAGCCTTGACCGGCTCCTGCCGCAGGAGCGGATGACGATTGCGCTGCTCCTGCTGACGGGCATGCGCAGGGGCGAAGCGCTGGGCCTTTGCTGGGAGCACATCGACTGGGACAGGAAGCTGATTCATGTGGAGCAGGCTGTGACGTTTTGCAACAACCAGCCCGTGCTGGGCGAGACGAAGAGCGAGGCTGGCAACAGGACGATTCCGCTGGACGCCCAGCTTGAGGCCATCCTGCTGCCCGAAAGGCGGGAAAGCGGCTTTGTCCTTGGGGACGTGGAAAAGCCCCTGACGGAGCGAACCTTCACGCGCCTTTGGCAGCGCATCAGCAAGAAGATCGATCTGCACGACGCGACGCCGCACATTTTCCGGCACACCTACATCACGATGGCGGCGTCCTCCGGGATCGACGTCAAGACGCTTCAGGAGATCGCGGGGCATTCGGACATCAAGATGACGATGGAACGCTATGCGCACGCCAGAGAGGAAAAGGTCATGCAGGCGGGCGCGATGATTGGGAATGTGTTCAAGGCGGGATGAGGCGGTTTGTGCCAAGCCTGTGCCAAAGCGATGTGCGAAAAAACACAGGCAGCACAAGGGAAAAACGGCACCCCCTGAACAGGTTTTGTGCCATGATTTGTGCCAAATCGCCCATTTTTATCAAAACTACCAGAATCGACCGGCTCCAAAGCGAAAAAAGCCGCGGCGCGTCTTCTTGACAGGAGGGCGCGCTGCGGCTGGTCAGATTCAAAAAACCAAGCAATATCAGGAAAAATTCTCTTTAAAACGACAAAAGAAAAACCGCCAACGGCGCGAAGCACGTCAACGGTTTGTGGTGCACCCAACAGGATTCGAACCTGTGGCCTTTTGATTCGTAGTCAAACGCTCTATCCAGCTGAGCTATGGGTGCGTTTCATTTGGAACATGAAAGATTATAGCAGAATGGCGGGAGGATGTCAACCCCTTTTTTTACTTTTTTTCGCCGGATTTGGAAATTTGTGGCGGGCGCGGCATGCTTTTGCGCGGGCAATGTGGCCCCAATTGGTCATATTGCGGGCGGTGCCTTTTGTTTCTTCTGCGAAAGGACTTGAAAAATGGCGTACAACGTGCTATTCTCTTTCTGAATTGAATGCCGCCGCAGACGGGGAAACGGAGAGATGGGACATGGATACGATCGACAGACGCATATTGACGATCCTTCAGGAAAACGCGAGAACGCCGCTCAAGGTGATTGCCGAGCAGGTGTTTCTCTCTTCGCCCGCGGTCAGCGCGCGCATTGAACGCCTGGAGCAGGCCGGATACATCACCGGCTATCAGGCGCAGATCTCCTGCGCGGCGATGGGCTATCAGATCAAGGCATTCATCAATCTGGAGGTTGAACCCAGCCAGAAGCCCGAGTTTTATCCCTATATCGAGGCCTGCCCCAACGTGATGGAATGCAACTGCGTCACGGGCGATTATTCCATGCTCATCAAGGTCGCCTTCCATACGACGCAGGAGCTTGACCAGTTCATTAACCAGCTGCACCGCTTTGGCCGAACGCGCACGCAGATCGTGTTTTCCACCTCCGTGGAGCATCGCGGCATCCCGGCATTGCTCCCGGAAGAAAAGGAATGAGCGCCTGCCCAAGCGTACGCAAAGCGCATAGAAAGTCAAAGGACGCCCCGCAAGGGGGGCGTCCTCTTTTGGTTTAGTTGGAAGTGCCCGAAAGAATCGCGCGGGTTTCTTCGGGAACCGCGTCGTAGAACGCTACCGCCAGCGCTTCGCCGGAGGCGGACGCTTCCGCCACAAGGGCCATCAGGTCCTCCTGCGTGGCCGTATCCAGCGACACTTCGGTCAGCGCCTGCGGGGCATAGTCCTCGCTGGAGAAGAGAATTTGCAGGCCGAAGCGCTTAAGACCGATATCGGGCGCGCTTTCCAGAATGCTGTAGCTGCCGGTCAAGCCGCTTTCCGCCAGCTCAACGATCATGCTGCCGGTCGCGGTGACGGTGGAGCTCTGGGTGCCCACGTACGTGTCCAAGCTCATCGTCACGTCGGTCTGTTCGCCGCCCAAAGCGGTCAGGGACGACTTGGCCAACTGATTCGCGATCATTTGAATCGACTGCCCGTCAGCCGTCATGCTCATGTTGTACTGAACAGTGGATTCCACGCCGGGCTGGCCGTCGGTCTGCGAGGGGGCGGTATCGACGGCGTAGTCGAGGCTGAACACGACTTCACTGTTCGCGATGACCACCATTTCCGCCGTCAGGTTTGCGCTCAGCGCGTCGGCCGGATCGACCGCGACCGTGCCGGAGAGGGAGAAGGCGTTGTCTACCTGCTCGTCGGCGCCCATGGTGAAGAGCAGCAGCTCGTAGACGGCGGTGTTCGCCTCTTCGCCCGGATACAGGAACGCGCCGGCGTATTCGCACGAGTTGTCCGGCTCGGTGTTGAAGTATTCGAGGTAGAGCAGGTTGTCGTTGTCATCCAGCGCAAAGGTCAGGATCGCGGGATACTCCGTGTCGGTGAAGCCCGCCACCGCATCGCGCAGGCTCTGGCAAAACTCGACGGTGGTCATCGGGGTATCCGCACTGGAGAGCACGCCGTCCAGCAGCGCGCAGAGCGTGGTGTCCGCTTCCAGCTGCTGCGTCAGCTTGTTGACCAGGTTGGCGAAGTCCTGCTCGGTCACGTAGATGTCCACCACGAGCGCGGAGGCGGGGTAGTCCTCGTCCGCTTCGAGGTTCTCGTGCATGTCCATCGGCAGCGCAAGCAGCCAGTCCTCCACGGTCTGCACATAGGGCTGGGCCAGGCTCGCGGCCAGATTCACGTAGCTTTGAACGGAGGAAAGCAGCAGATCCAGCGCCGCGTTCAGATCCAGGTCGCGCAGGCTCATCACCATCGCGATGTCGCTGTCAGACAGGCCCGCCATGGACAGCAGCTTTTCCCAAGAGGCGGTCACGCACTTGCCTTCGATCAGGCTGCTGTCGATGCGCACGCCGTCGTAGGTCAGGTCGATGGCGGCGTCCGCTGCCACGGCGCCGTTGCCGGCGTCATAGGTACCGGTCAGCTCCAGGCGGACGCCATCCTGGAGGCGGCAGACGCCCATGCGCAGCGTTGCACTGTTGAACAGCGCAAGCACGGCATCGAGCATTTCCTGCTCCTCGCTGCTCATGCCCAGGGCAACGGCATCCATCTCCATGGCCAGGGACAAATCCGAGTTGATCATCTTTCCGCTGTTCCATACGTCGCTGAAAATAGCGGTTGTCGTCTCCCCGGGCATATAGGCCGTTTCAGCTACCGCGCACGGCAAAGCCAGCAAGAGGCACAAGAGCAGAGCAAGCAATGTCTTGAACATGTTTCATCCTCCTTTTTCGATCGAAGATCGTTGAGCTCATTATACATGGAAAGAGATGGCTACGTCAACCGGGCGCGGGGGTTTGGAAAAAATTTTAACGAAATACATTGACAGGCGAGGTATTGCGTGATATACTGTATGTCGTCGGAGGTGATGAAATGCTGAATTCATCGGATATCCTACGCGGCTACACGGACACGATCATCCTCGCGCAGCTCTATCGCAAAGACAGCTACGGCTATGTCATCAGCAAGAATGTGCAGGAGATCTCCGGCGGAGAGCTGCAACTCAAGGAAGCCACCCTGTACACGACGTTCCGGCGGCTGGAATCTGCCGGGGTGATCGAGTCGTATTGGGGCAATGAGAACGCAGGCGCGCGCAGGCGGTATTACCACCTGACGGACGCGGGGCGTCAACTATATGAAGAGAACCGGGCGGACTGGAAAAAGTACCGCGCCGTGATTTCACAGCTGATTGGATTGGAGGACGCGTGAACATGAATAAACGCATTCGCAGCATGATCGATGAAATCTTTGCGGACATGAAGATGACGGCGGAGAATCTCGCGCTGCGCGATGAGCTGATGGCCAATGCGCAGGCCCGCTATGAGGACGCGATGGCGCAGGGCAAGAGCGAAGAGGATGCCTTCGCGGAGGTGGCGGCGTCGCTGGACGACGTGCAGCTGCTGCTGCAACAGATGAACGCGCAGCCCGAGCAACAGCCGAGCGCGGCGGCGCAGGACGCACAGCCGCAGGCTGAGGCGCCCAAGGACGAGACCCCCAAGGACGAAGCGCAGAGCGCGAGCCAGGGAAGCGGCAATCTGGAAAGCGAGTTCAACAGGGTGTTCTCCGCGCTGGGCGGCGTGTTTCAGGACATCGGCCGCGCGGTGGACAGGGGCATGAAGGATGCCCAGAAGGCGGCGGGCGAGGTGATCGACCGGCTTTCCGGCGACAAGGGCGAGATCACCATCGACTTTGGTAAGCGCGAGGAAAAGAAGCCCGGCGACCTTCGCAAGGAGGCGAAGGATCTGCGCGCGCAGGCGGCCATCAAGCGGGTGAGCGGCGACGCGGAGGGCGCCATGGAGCTCTACGCGCAGGCGGACGAGCTGGAGACGCAGGCGGAGGCCATCGAACAGGCGCAGGCCATGGAGGACGCCCAAAAGGCGGCACAGGAACAGGCGGACACGGCAAGTGAGCTCGAGGACGCGGTCCAGGAGATCGAGCGGGACGTGCAAAGCGCGCAGGATGACCTTGAAAAGACGGTCGAGGAGATCGAGCGCGACGTGCAGGACGCCGTGAAGGACGGGGACGC
>CALVTV010000118.1 GCA_944363005.1 uncultured Clostridia bacterium
CTGCTCATAGGCCCGTTCCCACTGTTCCTCGTGACGGTTTCCCCAGCACAGCCCCAGATTCTCCAGACGCTTCCGGTATTCCGGCGACAGGGCGTCCCGCCTGGCACGCTGATTGTTCAGCCAGGCCCCCAGCTTGAACCCCTCCGTGTCCACATAGCCTGCGGGCACGCGCAGGTGCCCGTGCTCCGCCGCATACCTGGCCGCGGAAGCGTACCCGCGCTCAAAGCCGAAGTCCACGCGGTTCCAAATCATACCCAGCTCATTGAGACGCCTGATCTGATCTTCGCTCAGGCCGCTTCGTTTCCGGGCTTTGGCGTAATCCGCCCGCCGGTTGCAGATCCAGCTGCCCAGCCGGAACCCGTCCGGGCATACATACCGCACCGGCACATCCAGATCGCCGTGCTCGTCCCGGTATGCCCTGGCGTGCACGTAGCCGTTTTCCCAGCCCGCTTCCTGCGGGCTCTGCCATAGCATGCCGATGGCGTCCAGCCTGGCGATGCGCTCTTCCGTCAGCACCCCCGCGCAGGCCCCCTGCCGCACGCGCCGCTGGGTCTGCACCCAGCTGCCAAGCGCCAAGTTGGCCTCCGTGCGGTAGCGCTTGGGAATGTTCAGATCGCCGTGCGCACGATAGTAGGCGCAGGCTTCGCCGTACATCATGTCCCACGGCGCGCTGAGCGTCTCCTCCAGCCGCTCGAACAGCTCCCTGCAGTCGCGCACCTCATCCGCCAATTCAAACCCGTCACGGGCGATCTCGCTTTCCCGGTGTTCGTTGGCGTAATAGGTAACGACCGCTTCCATCTCCCGGCGCAGCGCTGAGATGGAATAGAGGTTGTCGACGTTGTTGACCAGGTCGAAGATCACCGGCGTTTTTCCGCCCGACGCCGACAGCGCTCGGCCGATCTGCTGCTTGTACACGATGGGGGAAACGGTCGTGCGGCAAAGGATCACGCCGTCCAGCCCCTCCACATGCACGCCCTCGTTGAGCATGTCGATGCAGTAGAGCAGCTTCAGATGGGGGCTTTCATCCGCTTGAAAGCGGCGAAACGCCTCCTTTGCCTTTGCGTTTTCCGCGTACACCTCGTAGATGCGCGGTGCCGCGTCCACCCGGCCGAACCATTCAGCCGCGCAGCCGCGCATTTTTTGCAGATGCTCATAATCCGCGCAGAAGATCAGGTACTTGCCATGCCGGTCGGGCAGATGCTTCTGGAAAACGCGGTCGAGGCCACCTGCTTCCTCCAGCCTGCGGCGAAGGCGTTCGATGTACTGCTCCGCCGTCTGCCGGGCGGCGCCGCCCGCCTTTCTGGCCCGGCGGCGGTAACGCTCCAGCTCCTTTTGATACGCGTACAGCGACAGCACATACTTAGGCGCGGGCAGGACGCCCCGCACAATGGCCTCGCTCAGGGTCATTTCATGGGCCACGCAGCCGTCGAACAGCTCGTCCGCCATGTCGCGCTGGCCGTCCAGGTAGCGGATGGGGGTGGCCGTCAGGCCCAGAAGCAGGGCATCGGGGAAATGCTCCAGCAGGGCGCGCACCCCCTTGCCCCATTCCTGCGCGCCGCAGCGGTGGAACTCATCCAGAATGACAATCTCCGGGCGCAGCGCGGCGCGTTCCTCCGCCGTGAGCAGCATGAGCTTGGCATAGGTCAGAAAGGTGACGTTTTCCGGCGCGCAGCCTCCCGCGGCCCTCAGGTTGGCTAGCTGCGTGCGCCAGATATATTCGCTGGGCGACAGCCACACGATTCGCGCAACGGCCCGCTCCTGACACAGCCTGAAAGCAACAAAAGACTTTCCCGTGCCGGTGGGGTGGATGACCGCCGCCTTGCCGGTACGGGAAAGCATGTCGATTGCTGCCTGATATGCAGTTTTATTGTGTGTGTAAAGCTCAAGCAAGCGGCCGTCTGCACTTCCTTGCCTTGGATTGAAAAAAAGAAAATGCTTCGCCATCCGGGGCGTTTGGGCCGCGGCAACTGGCGATTATGTGAGACAGCCCCCGCCACTGCGAAAGGATCAGCATCTGACGCGGCACTGCCCTTTACCGCACCGGAGGTTCTCCGGGCAAACCATAAGCCTGGAAACCGCCGTTTTGCGGGCCTTTTCCTTTTTGCGGGACGAAAAAGGAAAACGGGAATACTGCCGCGAAATTGTTCCTTTTATGACAGGCGAAGAACGCTTTGTGATAGAAAAATCAGGCGTATGCTTTGCGGGCTTTGACGGCTTATTCCCATCAGCAGGCCGCCAGCTGATTAATGGCCATCCGGCGCTGATCCATCAGGCTGTGGGCATAAAAATCCAATGTGGTTTTGGCCGAGCTGTGGCCCAACAGCGCGCCGACCGTTTTCACATCCACTCCCAGCTCCAAAAGACGCGTGGCAAAGCTGTGTCTAAGGGTATGGAAGTGCACGCCGGGCAGACCAAGCGCCGCCGTCACCCGTTTGAGGCGCCGCTGGATGGTGCGTGGGTCGGCGGTCTGGTCCTCTTTTCCAAACACATAGGGGGACCTTCCGCTTTTTTCCTGCCGACTATGCAGTAGGCAAAGCAGAAAATCGGGAAGAGGAAGCACTCTCCGGGAACGGGCGGATTTGGGCGTGCCCAGCATCAACAGCGTTTTGGGGCCGCCATTCCCGCCACCGGCCCGGGCTACACGCTGAACCGTGCGCCGGACGGTTAGCACCTTCCGCTCCCAGTCGATGTCCGACCACTTCAGCGCGCAGACCTCGCCCAGCCGCATCCCGGTATACAGGCTCAAAAGAGCGGGAAGCTCGTTGCTTCCCCACAGAACCTGACGCAGTCGCTCCTGCTCGTGCCGGTTCAGGACGCGCTGCTCCACAGCCTCGCCCCACTGCGGCCTTACCCGACGGCAGGGATTTCTGGAAATCAGCCCTTCTTCCAGCGCGCAGCGCAGCGACGCGGCCAGCAACCGGTAAATGCCCCTTGCCGTGCTGCACGCAAGGCCGGATGCCTCCAGCCGCTCCACAAACTCGCAAATGACGCACGGCGTAAGCTGATCTAAAAACAGGTTTCCTAAAGCTGGAAGGAGATGGCGGCGAATCTGCCGGCGGTATACCTGATAGGATGACGGCTTGATGCTTCCGCGAAGCT
>CALVTV010000119.1 GCA_944363005.1 uncultured Clostridia bacterium
GTATTGTCCGATGTATAGAGCACCTGCGCTTCGTCGGGCAACAGGAGGGTGAAACCGCTCAGGGGAAAGGAAGCGGTTGTTCCTTCGGTCAGAGGGAGGATATTTTCATCGCTTAAGTCCACCTGGCGCAAGATCAGGGTTACGCCGCAACCAAGAATAAAACAGGCGAACACAGCCGCCAGATATTGCATTACGTTTTTCTTGTTCATGAAAAGACCTTTCATCCGGTTGATGTCTTTCCTATTGTAAAACGGCGGGGCGTCCGTTGTCAACCGCCAAGGTGTGGGGCTGGGATTGAAGAATCCGGGGAAATGTGATACAATTTCATTATCTATGCGAATGCCGGAAAGAGGGGCAGATATGGCGTTTTGTGCGTTTGACGAAAATGCAGCGGGGTTTGACGTGACCCCGGTGGAGAACATGTTTATCACGGAGTACATGCTGCGCGCGCCGGGCGACCATGTCAAAGTATACCTTTATGGATTGATGCTCTGTTACCACAACCAGGAACGCATGTCCCTGACGAGCATGGCTCGGGATCTGGATATGACCGAAGAGGACGTGGAACACGCTTTCCGCTACTGGGCGCGCAACGGGCTTGTGCGCCAGGTGGGCGACAATCCGATACGCTATGTCTACGCGAATATCAAGCAGCTCACGCTCACGCGCGCGCAGGACCCGAGTGAACGGCTGTACAACCGCAATTTCACCGAAGAAGTTCGCCGCATTCTGGGCGACAAACTCGCGGAGCGCGCGGACTATCAGAAGATCTTTGATTGGGTGGATGTGTTGGAGCTTTCCGAAGAGGTCGTGCTGATGCTCTTGCAGATGGAGGTCAAGAAGAGTCGGGGACGCTTTTCCTTCCGCGTGGCTGACCGGCCGGCGCGGGAATGGGCTCAGTGCGGGGTGCGCACGGTGGAGGATGTGGACAAACTGGTGCTCATCGACGAAGGCAGAAAGCGGGAACTCAAGCGGGTGCTTGCGCGCCTGGGTCAGCGCCGGGAGCCGAGCGACGACGAGAAGGCGCTTTACAACAAGTGGCTTGACGAATGGGGATTCAGCGAGGAAGCCGTGCAGGAAGCCTGCCGGGAGACGACCAAGGGCGTGCCGACGATGGCATATCTCGACGGCATATTGATGCGTCAGCACCAGTTGGGGCGGCATGAGGCGCAAGCGCTGTCCGCCGGCATGGCGCATGAGCGCACAGAGCGGGACTTTGCGCGCGAGGTGTATGCGGGGCTTGGTCGCGTAGGCATCACGCCGCCACAAGAGGATCTGAACGTGATCGAAGGATGGCGGCAGATGGGCTTCTCGCAGGAGATGATTTTGATGGCCGTCAGCGAGGTGCATGCGCGCAACGGGAGCAACCTCGAGGACGTGGAGGCGAAGCTGCTCGCCTGGAAAAAGCAGGGCTTTACCACAGTGGATCAGGTTCGGACGGCGCGCGTGCGGATCAAGACATACAACGAACAGTTGCGAGAAGTGTACGGCGCGATGGGACTGGACAAGCGCGTCAACCAGCCCGACCGCGATTTGCTCACCAAGTGGTTGGGCGAGTGGAACATGTCCATGGAACTGGTGATGCTGGCTGCTGGCTATGCGCGCGGCAGCGGCGCGCCGATGATCGTTTGCGACAGGATTTTGTCGGATTGGCGCCGGGCAGGGATTGCCACGCAGGAAGCCGCGCGCGCGGAGCACGAGGCGCACCAGCGCGCAGGAAAGCCTGCCGCCGCGCCTGCAAGGCAGACGGATGTGCTCCTGCGCCAGACGCCGGAGGAGCGGCGTGCGTCCTACAGCGCAGCGGTTGTCGATCTGGATGAGGAGGAAGGCTGATGGTAAGCCGGGAAAACATCACGCGCGAGGCGCTTTCCGATTTGGAAGCGCAGCGTGCGCAGAATCTGGCTGTGGAGAAGGAACGCCGGGCAGAGGCTTCCCAGCGCAGCGCGGCGGTAGCGGCTTTGCTCGAGCGCCGCAAGCAGCTCTTTTTCACCGGCATGCGCAGTGCATTTGCTTCGCCGGGACAAGCCAGGGCGATTTCTGAAAACATGCAGCGTGAGGTGGAACAGATTAACGCGCAGTTGCGGGTTGAATTAGAGGCTTGCGGTCTGCCCAAGGACTATTTGCAACCCGTCAGTCGCTGTCCATTGTGCCGGGACACCGGTTATGTTGGGGAGCCCATACGTGAGCAGTGCGTTTGCCTCAAGCGCGCCATTTTGCACAAGCTCTATCAGAACGATGGATTGCAGGGGCTGGAACGCGAGAACTTCGATACGTTTGACGAGAACATCTTCCCGGACACGCCGATCGAGGGAAAGCGAAACACACAGCGCGGATATATCCGCAAAATCCGGGGAATTTGCGAAACATATGCAGACGGCTTTTCTGCCGGGGAAGGGCGGGGGCTGCTGCTTTGCGGCACAACGGGACTGGGAAAGACATTCCTGATGCATTGCATTGCCCAGCGTGTGCTTGAACGCGGTTTTTCCGTCGTCGTCATCTCGGCGTACAGGCTCACGGAACGGATGCGGCGGTTTCAGTTCAGCGGCGAAGGGGAGGACCAGGTGCAGGACATGATCGCCTGCGACCTGCTGTGCATCGATGACTTGGGGAGCGAGCCGATGATTCGCGGGGTGACGGTCAGCGCGTTGTATCATATTCTCAATGAGCGGCGCAATGCGAATCGCGCGCTTGTGGTGACGACGAACTGCGACAGCGACGGTCTGTATGAGAAATACGACGATCGCATCGGCGCGAGACTGTGTGATGCGGGCCGTATGCAGATTCTGCAATTTGTCGGAGAGGATGTGCGGCGCCACCTGAAGCAGTGAGGCCGGTACGGGAACGTTATTTTGTTGCTGGTGTGTGGCTTTCGACAGGTTTTTTTTAAATTTCAACAGCGCAAGAATGATTCTTGCGCTGTTTTTTGCGCCTTGAAAACACACCCGCAAGCCTATGCTGATCAGGAAATTCTGGAGAAACGAAAAAATTTTTGAACATGCGAAAAAAATTATTGTTCGGAAATTTCGATAAATAAGGGGCGAAATAGGACAGAACTGTCCGCTATCTATGGCGAAATACGCGAAAATTGGCAGAAATAGGAAACCCGAATATTCGTGTTTTGCGGACAAAACGCTCATGATGCGTGTTGAAAAACGTAAAAAAGGTGTTGACATTACGTAAAAGCTGAGGTATACTAACAACACTTGAGCGCGAGACGCCAAGTGATGATCCTTGAAAACGATACAGAATAGAGAAGAGAACGCGAGATGCGGTTCGAGAGAATCGCGTCAAACAAAGACAGTCAATTCGAAAATGAGTTTTGAGCTTGAAGGAAACTTCGAGATTCAATAACAGGATTTAACGCGAGAGTTTGATCCTGGCTCAGGACGAACGCTGGCGGCGTGCCTAACACATGC
>CALVTV010000120.1 GCA_944363005.1 uncultured Clostridia bacterium
GGAAGGAGAAGCCGAGGCGGCGGATGCGGCCCAGCTTCTTCTGCTCGATCAGGAAATCGAGGATGCCCGTCTCCTGCACGAACTTCCAGCGCTCGCCGTTCATGGCGTGCAGCAGGTAGAAGTCGAAGTAGTCCGTGTCCAGCTTGACGAACTGGCCCTCGTAGATCTCCTTCGCCTCGTCAAGCGAGTTGATGATCGCCACCGGCAGCTTCGTGGCCAGATAGAAGCTCTCGCGCGGGAACATCTTCAGCGCCTTGCCCAGGAAGGGCTCGCTGGTGTTGTTGTGGTAAAAATAGGCGGTGTCAAAGTAGTTGACGCCCGCGTCGTAGGCGGTCTTGAGCATGGCGGCCGCGCGCGGCTCGTCGATCTTGCCCTCCGGCGTCGTCGGGAAGCGCATGCAGCCAAAGCCCAGGCGCGACACGCGCGCGTCCAGCTTCTCGATGTTGACGTAATCCATATCCGTTTATTCCTCCGCTTTCATGCCTCGCGGCAATCTCTCTTCACCGGTACATTATATCATCGTCCGCCGCACAATCACAAGACCCAAAACGTATGCGGTCACATTTGTTTTTTCCTATTTAAAATATGCAAAGGGCTTCCGAAAAACCTGATGTTCAATTCAATCTTATTCATTTGCGGGGACATTGGGACTCTGTCCCAAACCCTGCCCAAGGGCTTTGCGGTCGCCCTTGGGGAACCTTCGCCCCTTTGCGAAACCGTGTACTCAAAATCAATTATATTGTCGCCATGCAATACAAAAAATGAACAGCCGATATAAAACACCGCACGTATCAAAAAAGTATGCAAAAGAAAAAGCGGCCCGCGCGATGCGAGCCGCCGTTTTCTGTCAGGATCAATAGTTCTCCGCGCGGACCTCGAAATAGCTCTGCGGATGTGCGCAGACCGGGCAGACCTCCGGGGCCTTCTTGCCCATCACGAGGTGACCGCAGTTGCGGCACTCCCACATGGTCATCTCGCCCTTTTCAAAGACCTGCTGCATCTGCACATTCGAGAGCAGCTTGCGGCAGCGCTCCTCGTGGCTCTTCTCGATTTCGGCGACCATGCGGAATTTCTCGGCCAGGTCGGTGAAGCCCTCCTCGTCGGCTTCCTTGGCGAACGTGGCGTACATGTCGGTCCATTCGTAGTTCTCGCCCTCGGCGGCGGCCAGCAGGTTATCCGCCGTCTTGCCCAGCTCGCCCAGCGCCTTGAACCACATCTTGGCGTGCTCCTTCTCGTTATCCGCAGTCTTGGTGAAGATCGCGTTGATCTGCTCAAAGCCTTCCTTCTTGGCCACGGAGGCGAAGTAGGTATACTTGTTGCGCGCCTGAGATTCGCCGGCAAACGCGGTCCAGAGGTTCTTTTCCGTCTTGCTTCCCTTGAGTTCCATAAAATATATGCCTCCTCTTTTTATTTATATAATGATACAGGATGCCGCCCGGCACCGGCGCCTCGCGCATCCATCCCCTATATTATACCATACAAACACAAGAAACGCAAGGATATTTCCTATATGTCCATAGAATAAAACGAATATCCGCCGGGATTGACAAATCGCAGGCGCACCGCGCTTTTCCGCGATTTCACCGCGGGCGCACGGCTTTGTCAGATTTTAACGCATCCTTAACAAGCACGCCAAAGCGCCGCGGGCCGTTTTTTGCCGCGGCTGCCGCATTTTGTGTCCGTCTTATGCGCGATAAACAAACGATCCTCGCATATTTATTGACGATACCCATTTGCAAAACGGCGCGCAAATGCTATAATATATGCACTGCTGCGGGCGGCGCATGCGCAAAACCCGCCGCCAATCGACAAAATGTTTACAATTCACCCACAAATTCGAAAACCCAACATCCCAGCAAAGGAGTGCTTCCATCATGAAAATCACCGTCTGTATCGGCTCCTCCTGCCATGTCAAGGGTTCCCGGCAGGTCGTCTCCCGCATCAAGCAGCTCATCGACGAGAATCGCCTTGGCGACAAGGTCGAGCTCGGCGGCACGTTCTGCATGAGCAAATGCCAGCTCGGCGTCTGCGTCACGGTGGACGACGCGTTCTATTCCGTGACCCCGGACGGCGTGGACGAGTTCTTTGCCGCCAACGTGCTTGCGAAAGTGTGACGCCATGATTGTACAGATCTGCATCGGTTCCTCCTGCCACATCAAGGGCGCGCCGGACATCGTGGCCATGCTTCAAAAGGCCGTCGAGGAACATCATCTTGAAAACGACATCACGCTCTGCGGCAGCTTCTGCCAGGGCAAATGCAACCGCGTGGGCGTCACCATCCAGGTCGACGATGACATCTACTCCGGCGTCACGCGCGAAGGCTTCAACGACTTTTTCAATGAAAAGATTCTCGCCAAGCTCCGCTGATGCGGCTTTATGAGAAAGGACGCTGTTTCCATGCAAGATTGCCTGACGCTCAAAAAATCCAACTGCAAAAACTGCTATAAGTGCATCCGCCATTGCCCGGTGAAGTCCATCCGCTTCTCCGGCAATCAGGCGCATATCGTCAATGACGAGTGCATCCTGTGCGGCCACTGCTTCGTGGTCTGCCCGCAGGATGCCAAGCAGATCACCGACGAGACCGAGAAGGTGAAGGTGCTCATGCAGACGGGGGAGCCCGTCGTCGCCAGCCTTGCGCCGTCGTTCATCGCCAACTATCCCGGCGTGGGCATCAATGCCATGCGCGAGGCGCTGACCAAGCTGGGCTTTGCCGACGTGCAGGAGACCGCCATCGGCGCGCACATCGTCAAGACCGAATACGAGCGCATGCTGCGCGAGGACAAGAACCGCGACGTCATCATCACCTCCTGCTGCCACTCGGCCAACCTGCTGATTCAGAAGTACTTCCCGGCGGCGCTGCCGTGCCTGGCGGACGTGCTCAGCCCCATGCAGGCCCACGCCCAGTACATCAAGCGCCAGCAGCCCAACGCCAAGGTCGTCTTCATCGGCCCGTGCGTGGCTAAGAAGGACGAGGCCGACCACTACAAGGGTCTGGTGGACGCCGTGCTGACCTTCGAGGAGCTGACCAACTGGCTGACCTCCCAGAACATCACGCTCAACGAAGAGCTGGACAGCGACGAGGAGACGCGCGCGCGCTTCTTCCCCGTGGCCGGCGGCATCCTCAAGACCATGGAAAAGGACATCGCGGGCTACACCTACGTCGCCATCGACGGCGTGGAGAACTGCATCGAGGCGCTCAAGGATGTCGAGAGCGGCAAGCTGCACCACTGCTTCATCGAGATGAACGTCTGCTCCGGCGGCTGCGTGGGCGGCCCGGTCATGGAGAAATACCACAAGAACCCGGTGAAGGACTACGTCGCCGTCGCCCAGTATGCGGGCAAGCGCGATTTCCCGGTCGAGCAGCCGGACCTCATGCGCCTGCGCAAGTCCTTCTCGCCCATCGACACCGACAGCAAGATGCCCAGCGAGACGGAGATCTGCGCGATCCTGCGCCAGATGGGCAAGTTCCGCCCGAGTCAGGAGCTCAACTGCGGCTCCTGCGGCTACAACACCTGCCGCGAGAAGGCCATCGCCATCTATCAGGGCAAGGCCGATCCGTCCATGTGCCTGCCGTATCTCAAGGACAAGGCGGAGTCCTTCTCGGACACCATCGTCAAGAACACGCCCAACGGCCTGATCGTGCTCAACGAGAGCCTCGAGGTGCAGCAGATCAACGCCGCCGCGCGCAAGATCATGAACATCCGCTCGGCCTCCGACGTGCTGGGCGAGCAGGTCGTGCGCATCCTCGACC
>CALVTV010000121.1 GCA_944363005.1 uncultured Clostridia bacterium
TGGACCGTCACATGCTCGCGGCGCACTGCATCCACCTGACGGATGCGGATGTGCAGCTCTTTGCGCAGAGCGGTGCGCGTGTGGCGCACTGCATCGGCAGCAACACGAAGGCGGGCAAGGGCGTCGCGCCCATCGCAGCATTGGCGCGCGCGGGCGTTGCCTATGGCCTGGGCACGGACGGCCCCTCCTCGGGCAACACGCTGAGCCTGTTTGATCAGATGCGCCTGTTTGCGGTCTGCCACAAGACGGTCAATCGCGATCGCAGCCTGTTTCCGGCGGCGCAGATCGTCGCCGCGGCGACGCGGGGCGGCGCGCAGGCGCTGGGGGCAGAGGGCGAATTCGGGATGCTCAAGCCGGGCATGCGCGCCGACTTTGCCGTGGTGAGCACGCAGAGCGCGCACATGTTCCCGGTGTACAACCCGTACTCTGCGCTGGTTTACAGCGCGTGCGCGGCGGATGTATGCCTGGTGGTCGCAGGGGGAAAGCGGCTTGTGGAGAACGGACAGCTCACCGGGATCGATTTGCCTGCGCTGCGCGGCAAGCTGCAGGAGCTGATGAAACCGTTCCTGCACGCGGCAGAGCGGTATGCCGATATGATCTGATCGTTCGGTTATCTTTGGAAAATCCGAACGTTCGCCATATATGGAAGTCGATTGCTGGCCGACAGGTGCAAATTATGTCGCAAAAAGCCGAACATTTTGTCGAATTAAATTGACATACTCATGTAATTGTGTTAGAATGAATCGCATTTTGAAGAAGGCGAAGGGAGCGGCGGATGTACAATTGCGTCCGGCGCTTTTCTCGCCGTTTGCCGTTCATAAGCAATCTGCGCCCCTGGCAAGGAAGGAGCTCGATCACCGATGAGGAAGAAAAGCAGAATCTGGCTGCTGCTCGTGTTGCCGGGCGTGTTTTTTGTGGTCTTTTTCATGCTTATCCCGCTGTTTTCGCTGTGCTTCGGTTCGTTTTACGGCGAAGCGGGTTTCACGCTTTCCAACTACTTTAAGCTCTTTGGAGACCGCTATTTTCAGCAGGTGTTTGTGCGAAGCCTGAGATTGAGCCTGCTGAGCACGGCGGTGTGCGCGGTGCTGGGCTTCCCCACGGCGTATTATATCTCCAAATACTCCCGGCACAAGGGCATGATGATGGCCTTTGCCGTGTTCCCGATGTTCACCAGCCCGGTCATCCGCTCCTTCAGCTGGATGGTCATCCTTGGCAAAAAGGGCATCGTCAATAGCTTCCTGGTGAGCATCGGCCTTTTCGCCAAGCCGCAGAGCCTTTTGTACAACGAGTTCTCCATGACGGTGGGCTTTGTGCAGCTGTTCCTGCCGCAGATGATCCTCTCGCTCATCGGCGTGATGGACAATATCCCGGACGACCTCACGCTGGCGGCGGGCAACCTCGGCGCGACCAAGTTGCGTTCGTTCTTCCATGTCATCTTCCCGCTGAGCATTTCCGGCCTGGTGACGGGCAGCGTGCTCGTGTTTACGGGCTGCATGACGGCTTATACGACGCCGCAATTGCTGGGCGGCACAGACACCCGCGTGCTTTCCACGATGATCTATCAGTACGCCATGAGCCTGCGCGACTGGACGCAGGCGTCCGTGGTTGCCGTGGTGATGATCGTGGTGACGATGGCGGTTTCCAGCGCTTTCAATTCCCTGAGCAGACGCATTAACCCGATGGCCTAAGGAGGAGAAGATACCGTGGCACTGCTTGAACTGCAAAACATCACCGCTGGCTACGACAAGAACATCATTCTCAAGGACTTCAGCCTTCAGGTGGAGCGCGGGGAATTCGTCAGCCTGCTCGGTTCCTCCGGTTGCGGCAAGACGACGACGCTGCGCCTGATCGCGGGTTTCTCCGAGCCGATGGAAGGCAAGATGCTCTTTGACGGACGCGATTACACGCATGTGCCGCTGCACAAGCGCAATTTCGGCTTCGTCTTCCAGAGCTATGCGCTCTTCCCGCACATGACGGTGTTTGACAACGTGGCCTTCGGCCTCAAGATGCGCAAGGTGGACCGCCAGACGATCGAAAAGGAAGTCATGCACATCCTCGAGGTGGTCGATCTGCGCGGGTTTGAAAACCGCCTGCCGCGCGAGATGAGCGGCGGCCAGCGTCAGCGCGTGGCGCTTGCCCGTGCGCTGGTGATCAAGCCGGATCTGTTGCTCTTTGACGAGCCGCTCTCCAATCTCGATGCCAAGCTGCGCGTGAAGATGCGCGTGGAAATCCGCCGCCTGCAACAGGAGCTGGGCTTCACCGCCATCTACGTCACGCACGATCAGGAGGAATGCTTCGCCATCAGCGACAAGGTTGCCATCATGAACGGCGGCGTCATCGAGCAGATGGGCACCCCCTCGGATATCTACAACAATCCGCAAACCGAGTTCATCGCGCGGTTTGTCGGCTTTGAAAACTTCTTTGAGCTTACGCGCACCGGCGAAGGCCGCTTCAAAACGGAGGCAGGCCAGGAAGTTGCCGTCACGCGCGACCGTGTGGGCGAGCGCTTCAAGGGCTGCATTCGTCCGGAAGACGTGCTTATCGCGCCCGCAGGCGAAAACGTGCCGGGGGGCATCCCGGGAGAGGTGATGGTCAGCACGTTCCTTGGCCGTCATAATCAGCTCAACGTGCGCACGCCGATTGGCGAGTTCGTGGTCAGCACGGATGAACATCATGCATTTGGTATCGGGTCGGCGGTGACGCTGTCCATGATGTCCAATAAAGTCAACCTCATCGACTAAAAATTGGGAGGAATCTGTCATGAAAAAGCTCGTCTCTCTTCTGGTCCTGTTGCTCGTGATGAGCCTGGCCGTCTGCGGCGTCGCCGAGGACAAGCCCTTCGCGGGTCAGACGCTGACCATCAGCACCTTCAGCTTCAACGCGGAACTGCTCCAGAAGAACATCTATGATCCGTTTGAGGAGCTCACCGGCTGCACGCTGGTGGTGGATTCGGGCAACAACGCGCAGCGCGTGACCAAGATTATCGAGTCCCCGGAGGACTATGACGTGGTCATCATCGGCGACATGTTCGTCAAGCAGCTGATGGAAGCGGGTGTTATCGACACCATCGATGCCACCCAGCTGACCAACTTGGATGCGCTCTATGAGACGGCCCGTGCGCCGATGGGCGAGGAGTACGGCCCGGCTTACACCTTCAACCGTCTGGGTATCGTCTATGATTCCGCTTACTGCGACGTGGAGATCAAGAGCCTGGCTGACCTGTGGAATCCGGAGCTGGTGGACAGCATTGCCATTCCGGACATGACCGCGACCACCGGCCCGCTGTTCTACTATGCGGCGGCGGCGGCTTTCGATCTGACCCCGGGCGTGGACGATGAGGCGATCTTTGCCAAGCTGGCGGAGCTCAAGCCCAACGTTGTCAAGACCTACACCAGCGCCAACGACACCATCACCATGCTCAACCAGGGCGAGGTCAGCGTGGCTGTGCTCCTTGACTACAGCTACACCACCGCCAAGAACGCCAACCCGGATTACATCTGGGTCGATCCGGCGGAGGGCAGCTTCTCCTGCTATAACATGCTCAACGTCATCAAGGGCACCGACGTGAAGGATCTGGCGATGGCGTTCATCGACTTCTACCTCAGCCACGAAGTGCAGCTGGCCGAAGCGCTTGACGGCGTGGACAGCCCGGTGCGCATGGACGTGGAACTGACCCCCGAACAGTCCGCTAACTTCACCTATGGTGAGGAGATGGTCAATTCGCTGCTCCTGCCGGATTGGGAGGTCATCAGCGCGAACCAGGCCAAGTGGATCGAGAACTGGAACAGCGTGTTCTCCGTGCAGTAATCCAATGCTGTACGGTCCGAACTTTTGAGACAGGGGATGCGACCGTATGAAGAAAAAGAACAAGACGCTGGGACTGATCACGCTGCTGGTCTATGTCTTTTTGATCGGCCCGCTGCTGGTCATTGCGGCGGCGTCCTTCAGCGATACGAATTACCTCACCTTCCCGGGTCAGGGGTTCACGCTGCGCTGGTATGCGCAGGTGCTCACGGTGAGCTCGTTCATCAAGGCGGCGCAGCTGAGCCTGTTCATCGCGCTGGCCGGCACGGCGATTGCGCTGTTGCTTGGCCTGCCGGCGGCCTATGCGCTCAACCGCTTCCGCTTCCGGGGCAAGGAGACGATCAAGACCGTATTCCTTTCGCCTGTGCTCATTCCCTGCATTGTTCTGGGCTTCATCATGCTCCGCTACGTGGTCAATCAGTATAGCCTGGAGGTCATTCCGAGCTTGCTCATCGGCCATACGCTGCTTTCCATCCCCTATATCATGCGCGTGGTCACCTCCAGCCTGGCCAACTTTGACTTCGCGGTGGAGGAAGCCGCATGCAACCTGGGCGCAACCCGCACCTATACGTTCTTCCACATCGTGCTTCCGAACATCAAGTCGGGCATCGCGTCGGCTTGCATTATGGCGGTGATCAACTCGTTCAACAACGTGTCGCTCTCCGCTTTCCTGACGGGTCCGGGCGTCTCGATGCTCCCCATTGAGATTATGAGCTATGTGGAATACCATTTTGACCCGACGATTGCCGCCCTGGCGACGATTCTGATGGTCACCACCTTGGGTGTGATGCTGCTCATCGAAAAAACGCTCGGACTTCAGAGTGTTGTCTAAAGCCTTTGACCGCCGTACCGTTTGAGGCACGGCGGTTTTTCCATGTCTGTCAAAAAAACAAGTTCAACAGGCAGGAAAATCCAGCGGCTATGTCGAATAATATAAAAATTGCCTGTGCTTTAAGCATGGGCAGCTCTTTTTATATGGACAAAAGATTGACGCGACTAACAGCCGCGTTGTGCGTGGGAAGGAAGGATTGTACGTGCTGATCTCTTGGTTGGAACGCCGCATCGGCGGCGATGTAAAGGAAGAGCGTGTGCGCAGCGCGTATGGCAAAGCGGCCAGCGTGATGGGCATTGGATGCAATGCCGTCTTGTTCGTCGGAAAAATGCTGGTGGGCTGGATCAGCGGATCGGTTGCCATCACGGCCGACGCCATCAACAACCTCTCGGATGCTTCGTCGAGCATCATCAGCCTGTTTGGATTTAAAATGGCGGATCGCCCGGCGGATGCCGAACACCCGTACGGGCACGGCCGGTATGAGTATCTTTCCGGACTGATGGTCGCGGTGATGATCATGGTCATCGGCGTGGAATTGCTCAAGAGCAGCGTAGAAAAGATTCTGCACCCTACGGATGTGCTCTTTAGCGCGACGACGGTGCTGGTTCTGGTCATGTCCATCGCCATGAAGCTCTGGATGGCCTCGTTTAACCGCCGAATTGGCCGCAAGATCGAATCCGGTGCGCTGCTCGCCACGGCGGACGACAGCCGCAATGACGTGATTACGACGTCGGCGGTGCTCATTGCATCGGTTTTGTCGCATTTTACAGGTCTGAATCTGGACGGCTATATGGGTACGGCGGTTGCCATCTTCCTTCTCATCAGCGGTTTTGGGCTGGTGAAAGACACGATTGATCCGCTCCTCGGCGGTGCGCCGGACCCTGAGTTGGTCAAGCGCATTCGCGACCGGATTATGCGGTATCCCGGCGTGCTGGGTGTGCATGACCTCATTTTGCACGATTACGGCCCGTCCCGTCAGTTTGGCAGCGTACATGTGGAGATGGATGCCCGTCAGGACCCTCTGGTCAGCCATGATTTGATTGACAACATCGAGCGCGACTTTTTGCAGGAAGAGAAGCTCCACCTCGTTGTGCACTATGATCCGGTAGCTACGGACGATCCCCGCGTGGCGGTGATGCGCGAGGTGATCTCCGGCATTGCGGCGGCGATCGATCCCGAAATGAGCATTCACGACTTGCGCATTGTCCCGGGCAATACGCATGTCAACGTGGTGTTTGACTGCATCGTGCCTTACCGCATGGCGATGAGCGAGGCGGAGATCAAGCGGCGCATCATCGATCGGGTGCATGAGGAATATCCGAACTACAATTGCGTCATTACGCTGGAGCACAGCTATGTGGCGGGCAGAAAGGAAGGCTGAACAGGACGCCGCGGCGGAGAAATCTGCCGCGGCGCTTTTGCGTATGGGAAGCTGCCTTGCCCGCGCGGCTGATTTTGTGCTATAATAGACCGTCGCAATATGAACAGGCGAGAAGGGATCGGCATGAGACAGGGAAAACTGGACGAACGTTTTACCATGAGAAGATTGACCACGGATGACACGGCGCAGTATAATGCGCTGCTTCGGTACGCGTTCCAGGTTACGGACAGCGAACTGGCTTCTCTCGGTTGGAATCAGAAGGAGATTGAGCGTTCCAAAAAGCCGGTGCTCAAAAAGACGGAGTCTTTCGGCTATTTTGATGGGGAAAAGCTCGCTTCACAGATCAGCGTCTATCCCATGGAGGTCAACCTCTTTGGCACGATGTACAAAATGGGCGGCGTGACGGGTGTGGCGACCTATCCCGAATATACGGGCCGCGGGCTGATGAGCCGGCTGATGAAGCAGGCACTTGACAACATGCGCAAGAACCATCAGAGTGTTTCGATGCTCTTTCCGTACCTGATTCCCTATTACCGGCGGAAGGGATGGGAAATCGTTTCGGACAAGATGACCTTCACCATCAAGGATACCCAGCTGCCCAAGCGGCGCAAGGTTGGCGGCATGGTGGAACGGGTAACGATTGAAAGCGAGGACATCCACCGCGTGCACGATGCCTTTACGCAGATGCGCCACGGTGCGCTCAAGCGCAATGCGCTGGAGTGGGAGGAGTATTGGCGCTGGGAAGCGGACGATGTGCTCGTCGCCGTCTATTACAACGCGGAAGGCGAGCCGACGGGCTATCTGGTCTATTATATCGCAAACGACGTGTTCCGCATCAAGGAGCTCGTCTATATCAATCAGGAGGCGAGCCACGGCCTCTGGAATTATATCTCCGCGCATTTTTCGATGATCGACAAGGTTGTCGGCAACAATTATACGAACGAGCCGATGGCGTTTTTGCTGGAGGACAGCGAAATTCAGGAGGAAATTGAGCCGTATATCATGGCGCGCATTGTGGACTTTGAGGAGTTCATCCGCCAGTATCCGTTCGATATTATCTCCATGCACGACGATTTGCACTTTGTGATCGACGATCCGATCATGGAGTGCAACTGCGGGGATTTTTCACTGCGCTGGGACCGCGATGGAAACACCATCATCGAGCGCGGCGGCACACAGGGCGAACTGGTGCGCTGCGACATTCAGACGCTGACGGCGATGTTCTACGGCTATAAGCGGCCGACATACCTCAAGCGCGTGGAGCGTCTGCGCGCAGGCGCGACGGCTGTGCGGATTTTGGAGGACATTATACCGATTGAGCAGCCGTACTTTTCCGACTACTTCTGATGGAGCCGATCATGAGAGAGGAAATCATCGCTTTGTTGCGCTGTCCGCTGTGCCATGGACCGCTTGCGCGCGAGGGAAGCGCATTGATGTGTTCGCACAGGCATTGCTTTGATGTCGCCCGGCAGGGACACGTCAACTTCGTTCCGGCAAAGCGCGATACGTTTTACACGAAGAATCTCTTTGAAAGCCGCGCTGCCGTGTTTGCGGCCGGCGTGTTTGCGCCGGTTATTCAGGCCATCAGTGATGCGCTTGAGCGGCAGGGTGTGCGCGATGGCGCTGTTTTGGTGGATGCCGGCTGCGGAGAGGGGTATTATACGAAGAGCGTCTGTTCGGAGCGGAGATTGAAGCGCATTGGCTTTGATTTGGCCAAGGAGGCGATCCGCTTGGCCGCGCGCGGCCCGCATGAAGCGGCGTTTTTTGTGGGCGATTTGGCGAATATTCCGCTGACCGACCGTTGCGCCGATGTGCTGCTGGACGTGTTTACGCCGGCCAATTACGATGAATTCGCGCGCGTGCTCAAACCGGACGGCATTCTCGTCAAGCTCTGGCCGCGGGCTGGATATCTTCGGGAATTGCGCGGTGCGGCGCGCGGAAAGCTGCGCCATGATTCCTATGATGACAGCCGTGTGGCGGACTATCTGCGCGCACACGCAACGGCGCTCGAGCACAGCGCCATCACCTATTCGGTGCCCGTGGATGCGCCGTTGGCTGCGCATCTGGCGCGCATGACGCCCATGCTGGCCGGTATCGATGTGGATATGCTGGACCTGACGGACGTACGGGAAATTACCATTGACATGAATCTGTTCGTCGGGAGAATCGGCGCGCGGATGGAGGAGGAACGGACGTGAACAAAGGCTTTTTCATGAATGACTACGGCGAGGGGGCGCATCCCTCGGTGATGCAGCGGCTGATGGAGACGAATTTGGAGCATACCTGCGGCTATGGGCTGGACGAATACAGCCTGCGCGCGCAGGCGCTCATTCGCGAAAAATGCGCGCAGTCTCAGGCACAGGTGCATATGATGACAGGCGGAACGTCGGCCAACATGATCGCGCTGTCGGCGTTCATGCGGCCGTATGAAGCCGTCATCGCGGCACAGGGCGGTCATATCAACGTGCACGAAACGGGCGCCGTGGAGGGCAGCGGGCACAAGGTGCTCGTGGCGGATTCGCTGGACGGCAAGGTATTGCCCGAGAGCGTGCGTGCGGTTTGCGCCGCGCATCCGGATGAGCACATGGTTCACCCGCGCGTGCTCTACATCTCTCAGTCCACGGAGGTCGGCACGGTTTACACGCTTGAAGAGCTGCGTGCCCTGCGTCAGGTTTGCGATGACTGCGGCTTGATCCTGTATGTGGATGGCGCGCGGCTGGGCAGTGCGCTCGTTGCCTGCGGTATGACGCTTGCGCAGTTGGCTTCGGTGGCGGATTGCTTCTACATCGGCGGAACCAAGAACGGCTTGCTCTTTGGCGAGGCGATGGTCATCGTCAATCCGGCGCTGCAAAAGGACTTCCGCTATATGATCAAGAACCGCGGTGGCATGATGGCCAAGGGGCGTCTGTGCGGGCTGATGTTCCTGACGGCGTTTGAACACGACGGGTACTTTGCCTGGGCGGCGCATGCGAACGCCATGGCGGATCGGATTCGCCGCGCGATGGATCGCCGCGGTTTGCCCCACCTTCAAAGGACGACGACCAACCAGATTTTTCCCGTTCTGACGCCGGAACAGGATGCCGCGCTCAGCGAGCGCTTTGCCTATGAACGCTGGGGCGTGTTGGAAGATGGGCGCATTGCGGTGCGCTTTGTGACCAGCTGGGCGACGACCGAGGCGGAGGCCGATGCGCTGGCCCAAGCCCTTGAGGCGCTGTAAGCATGGGAAAAGAGCGTTCACATGTACATAAGCGGCGGCGCGGTTGCCTGACGGGTTGTTTGACGAACATCTTGCTCACACTGGGTGTGCTGGCATTGATTTTTGTGCTGGCCTGTGTCCTGGGCTTTGTCAAAAATGATCCGGTGACCGGAGCGCCGTCCCTGACGCTGGAGAACATCGGCATTGAACTGCCGAAGATTGAAGGATTTGAACTGCCGGAGTTTGAAAACCTCTCGTTGCCTGCCTGGGCTTACCGTGTGGAACCGTCGGGACTGACGGTCAAGACGCTGCGCGCAGGCGGGGGAGAGGCGGTGCTTGTCTGCGCTGACGGATATACGATGCTGCTGGGCGCGGGAGATGGAAACGGTCTGCTTCTCTGTGCGCAGTTGTTGCTCTCCGGCATTCGACACGTCAATGTAGCGGTAGCCATGCAGTCTTCGGACGATCAAATCGGTGGCATGCAGACTGTGCTATCCCTGATGAAGCCCGAATACCTGCTCTATACGGACAGCCAGGTGAAGGGCAACGCATATAACGCGATGATGTCCGCTGCGGACAAGCTGACGCAGATGCAGCGCATTGTCCCGGATCAGGGACTGACCTTCTCGCTCGGGCGCGCGACGGTGACGGTTGTCGGCCCCGCTGTGCGCCATCATACGGAGGATCGTGACGACGGATTGAGCGTGCGCATCGATTACGGGAACACCGGCGTGCTCGTCATGGGCCCCATTACACAGGGCGGCGAACGCGAGCTGGTGAATTCCGGGGCCAGGCTGGATGCGGATGTGCTCATCGTCAAGGGCAGCGAGGAGACGGCGAGCCTCACGCTGGTGGAAGCGGTGGCGCCGAAGGTGGCACTGCTCACGGGCAAAAGCCCGGCCAATCCCGTCAAAGTGCGCTTGCAGCGGGCAGGAGCGGAGGTGTTTACGAAGGAGGAAAACGGCGTGATGACCGTATTCTCCGATGGAACCACCCTCACGGTTCAGCCCTGAATGGGCGGTGAATGTGGTGTCGAGATGACGCTCAATCCCGTTTGGGAAGGCCACTTGCCCGATTGATATCCTTGAAAAAGACGCGGTTGCCGCGGGCCTTTTCGCACTTTCTATTCTTTGGCGCTTCGCTTTTTGGCGAGGCGCTTTTGTGATGTATATTGTTGCTGTCTGTTGCGCATCCTCATGGAAGAAAGGTGGGGATCAAGTGGCAGGACGCATACAGTCGCTTTGGCAACGGGCTTGTTGGGCGGCAACCCGAACACGGGAAGTGTTGATGGAGCACGCATACCTGGTGACGCTCAGCGCAGTGGTTGCGATCATTGCGGCGAGTGCCATGTACACAGGGCATATTCGGGAGGAGAACGCAGAGGGCGTGCAGGCGGCAGCGGAAGCTCCGGAAATCCAGGCTACGGCGACGCCGCTTCCAGAGGCAACGCTTGCGCCTTTGCAACCGGCAAGTGTCCGCCTGCAAACGGGGGGCGGTACGGTTTGGCCGGTTTCCGGAGAGATTATTCGTGATTTTGCGCCGGATACGCTGGTGCTTTGGGCAACGCTCGCTTGCTTTCAGCCTCACGACGGCGTGGATGTCTCCGCAGAGTCGGGAGAGGATGTTCTGCTGATGATGGACGGCGTAGTCAGCAACGTGACGATGGATGAACTCTGGGGCTGGCGCGTACAGGTGGAGCAGACCGACGGCGCGCTGGCGACGTATGCGGGCCTGGCAGCGGTGGATGTGGAGGCGGGGCAGAGCGTTACGCGCGGGCAGGTACTCGGCCCGCTGGGAGAAATCCCGTGCGAGGCCGAACTGGGCGCCCATCTGCATATTTCAATCTCGCGCAACGGTGGCGCCGAGGACCCGGCAGACGTGCTCAGTCGCGCATCGCGGCCGTAGTTTGCGTTCTGGAGGCCAGGGGATTGCTGAGCGGTGGGACGGCTGATTCCGCGCAAACGGTTTTCAAAAGGTTCAAACATAGAATTCGCGCTTTCGAAAATTACCGCAAAAAAAGAAAGCAAATTCCATTTACGTCTGAATGAGCATTGCGCTTCCATCAAAAAAACGCCCGGGATTCCCGAGCGTTTTTCGTATTTTTGCGGGATGACTGTCTCAGCCGAGATACGCCCGGCGGACATCGTCGTCGTGCATCAGTGCGTCGGCGCTGCCTTCCTTCACAATGCGTCCCGTTTCCAGAACGTAAGCGCGGTTGGCAATGGAGAGCGCCATGGCAGCGTTTTGCTCGACCAGCAACACGGTGGTGCCGGAAGCGTTGATGGAACGGATGATCTCAAAGACTTCGCCAACCAGAATCGGGGAGAGGCCCATGGACGGTTCGTCCATCATCAGCAGGCTGGGGCGGCTCATCAGCGCGCGGCCTGTGGCCAGCATCTGCTGTTCGCCGCCGGAGAGCGTGCCTGCCATCTGGCGGTAACGCTCGCGAAGGCGAGGAAAGCGCATGTAGACCTTTTCCAGATCTTCCGCAATGCCGTCCTTATCCTTGCGCGCATAGGCGCCCATCAGCAGGTTTTCCTGGACTGACATTTGAGAGAACACGCGCCTTCCTTCCGGAACGTGGGCCAGCCCGTGTTTGAGGATGACGTGGGCTTCCGTGGTCGTAATGTTTTGATCCTGAAACGAGATCTTGCCGGACTTGGCGCGCACCAGACCGCTGACAGTGTGCAGAATGGTCGTTTTGCCCGCGCCGTTTGCGCCGATCAACGTGACAATTTCGCCTTGCTTGACTTCAAAGCTGACGTCATGCAGCGCATGAATCGCGCCGTAGAAGACGTTGAGTCCTTCGACTTTCAGCATGTTGCACCTCCAACGCCGTCGTTGACCGGGTTATTCTTACCCAGATAGGCGGTGATGACTTCGGGATTGCTGCGGATCTGCTCAGGCGTGCCTTCGGCAATGACGCTGCCATAGTTGAGCACGTAAATGCGCTCGCAGATGCCCATGACCAACTTCATGTCGTGTTCGATGAGCAGGATGGTGACGCCGAAGCGATCGCGGATGACCCGGATGGTCTCCATCAATTCGTGCGTTTCCGTCGGGTTCATGCCCGCCGCCGGTTCATCCAGCAAGAGCACCTTCGGACTTGCCGCCAGGGCGCGGCAGATCTCCAGGCGGCGCTGCATGCCGTAGGGGAGGGAATCCGCGCTCTGATCCGCAAGATCCTCCATGCCAAAGACGGAGAGGATCTCCAGCGCACGTTTGCGGGCGCCGCGCTCTGCCCGGCGGAAGCGCTTGGTGCGCAGCAGGCTGTCCACGAGCGTGTAATGCATCCGGGTTTGGAAGGCGACCTCGATGTTCTCAATGACGGTCATCGACTTGAAGAGGCGGATGTTCTGGAAGGTGCGGGCGATGCCGGCTTCCGTAATCGCATAGGGTTTCATGCCCACGATGCTGCGGCCGAGCAAGCGAATATCGCCATCCGTGGGCTGGTACACGCCGGTAAGCATGTTGAATACGGTTGTCTTGCCTGCGCCGTTGGGTCCGATCAGGCCGACGATTTCACCGGCTCCCAGGGAAATTTCCACGTTGTCCGCCGCCTGAAGGCCGCCGAAGCGAATGCCCAGATGGGAGGTGCGCAGAACGGGTGTGTTTGCCGGGACTTCGTACTGCGGCGTGTCCGGCAAAATGACGTCGTTTTGCAGGGCTTCGGCGTTTTTCGGCTCCACATTGAGCGCGGGGAAGACACGCGCGAGCAAGCGGGTCATCGAGAATTCCCAGCGGCCGAAGATGCCCTTCGGACGGAAGATCATCATGATGATCAGCAACAGCGCATAAGCCAGTTGGCGATACTCCACCAGAGAGGCCATCAGATACTGCACGACCGTCAGCGCCGTGCCCGCAAAGATGGAGCCGGTCAGGCTGCCCATGCCGCCGAAGACGACCATGACCAGATAGTCAATGGAGCGGTTGAAATCGAACTTTGCGGCGGTGAGCACGCCCAACTGGTGCGCGTAGATGCCGCCGGCAATGCCGGCAAAGAAGGCGGAGATGACGAACATCTTCACTTTATAGTTGGCAACATGCACGCCGGAAGATTCCGCGGCGATGTCGTTTTCGCGGATCGCGATGGTCGCCCGGCCATGGCGCGAGCGCACGATCATATACAGCGCAGCCACGCAAAGCACGGTGACGATGAACGTATCGGTGAACGTGGCATAGGTGGGGATGCCGAAGAGGCCTTTGCCGCCGTCGGTCAGCGGGGCGAAGACGGTGTTGATCAGCACGCGGATGATCTCGCCGAAGCCCAGCGTGACAATCGCCAGGTAATCGCCCTTGAGCCGCAGCGCCGGTACGCCGATGATGAAAGCGAACAGTGCTGCCATCAGGCCGCCGCAAACCAGGGCAAAGGGGTAGACAGCCGCACTTTGAGGGAGAAACTTGGTGGTGAGCACCGCGGCAGTGTAAGCGCCGACGGACATGAAGCCAGCGTGGCCAAGCGGCAGTTCACCCAGGTAGCCGCAGGCCAGGTTCAGGCTGGTGGCCATGATGATCGAGTAACCGATCTGAATGAACAGCGTGTTCAGCGAAACGGAAGAAACGGCTGCGCTGCGCATCACCACGAAGAGCAGGAGGATACAGATGAGGTTGATCAGGGATGAAAGCCCTCTGCGCTTAACCATGAAATCGTCCTCCTTACACTTTCTCGCGGACCGCTTTGCCCAGCATACCCGCAGGCCGCACCAGTAGCACCACGATCAGCAGGCCATAGACCACGGCGTCTACATACTGAGAGGCAAAGTAATTGACGAATGTCTCCAGCATGCCGATGACGAAGCCGCCTAACACAGCGCCTGGAATGGAGCCGATACCGCCAAAGACGGCGGCTATGAAGGCCTTGATGCCCGGCAGGGAACCCATGAGCGGCTTGACATAGCCGACCTTTTGCGCGTAAAACACGCTTCCTACGGCCGCCAGCGTGCAACCGATGGCAAATGTGAGCGAGATGGTGTTGTTCACGTTGATGCCCATCAGGCGCGCGGCGCCCATATCCTCGGAGACAGCGCGCATGGCGCGACCGGGTTTCGTCTTATTGACAAAGAGATTGAGCGCAATCATCAGCACCACGGAGACGCAGCAGGTGATGATGGGCAGCGACTTCACGGGCTTTTTGTCGATCTTGAAGAGCGTCTCGTTGAGGATGACCTGCGGGAACTTGATCTGCTCGCTGCCGAAAATCAGCTGAGCGATGATTTGCAGCGCGAGGCTCACGCCGATGGCCGTGATCAGGGCAGAGATACGCGGCGCGCTGCGCAGCGGCTTGTAAGCCACGCGGTCGATGACAATGCCCAGCATGACGCAAAAGACAATAGCTGCCGCAACCGCAATCACTTTCGCCAGCAGCGTCTGCGCGGCGAAAACCGTCGTCAGCATGAACAAGACGACGTAGGAGCCGACCATCAGGATATCTCCATGGGCAAAGTTGATCAGCTTGACGATGCCGTACACCATCGTATAGCCAAGGGCGATGAGCGCATAAACGCTGCCCAGCTGCAAACCATTGATGAGGGTAATGAGAAACGTTGCCGGTTTCACGTGTATTCCTGCCTTTCTCAAAATGAAGCAAAGCCCCGCTGGGGTGCTTTGAGAAGAAAGCCGCCGATTGCTTTTCAAAACATCCGCCGGAGGCTGTGCTCAAAGAAGCTGCATAAATCGCCAAAGGGCAAGGGAGAAATGCTCCCTTGCCGCTTTGACAACATGAATTACGTGATGTACATCAGGGCTCCACGACGGTCTCCAACTGCTCCTTGCCCTCTTCGTCGAAGCTGATGACGAAGACGGACTTGATCGGATCGTTGTGGTCGTCGAAGGTCATGTGACCGGTGGCACCCTCGATGTCGGTGGCATCCAGCGCGGCAACAATGGCTTCCTTCTCGGTGGAACCGGCAGCCTCGATGGCGGCGGCCATGATCTTCATGGCGTCATAGCCCAGCGCATTGAACAGCGTCGGCGCAGCGCCCGTCTTGGCCGTGAAGCCCTCGATGAAGCTCTTGACCACTTCGCCGGTGGAGTCCAGGGAGAACGCGCTGGTGTAATAGCAGTTGGCCAGCAGCTCGACGTCCGAACCGACCTGGCTGTCCACGCCGGAGAAGCCGTCCGGTCCGACGAGCGGGGTCTCGTCCAGGCCCGCGTCAAACATCTGCGGCAGCATGACCGCCAACTCCTGCGCATACTCCGCGGCGTAGATCACGTCCGGCTCAGCGTCGGCAATCTTGCCGATCTGCGCGGAGTAGTCCGCCTGGCCCGCAACGCCCACTTCCGTGGCGACGACCTCCAGGCCGATTTCAGCCGCCTTCGCAACGAAAGCATCGTACAGGCCCAGCGTGTAGTCGTTCGCGTTGTCATAGATGATGCCAACCGTCTTGGCGCCCAGCGTATCCACGCAGAACTGCGCGGCGATACCCGCCTGATACGGATCCAGGAAGCAGGCGCGGAAGAGGTTGTTGCCCGGATCGGTGACTTCGTAGGCGGAAGCGGAAGCCGTGATCGCCGGCATACCGGTCTTCGCGGCCTCGTTGAACACCGCGATGGTCGGAGCCGTGGTCACAGCGCCCACCAGCGCGACGATGTTCTCGCCGACGAGCTGATTGTACATGCTGACCGCATAAGCGGGATCACCCTGATCGTCGCGCCAGATGAATTCGACCGGCTTGCCAAGCACGCCGCCGTTCGCGTTGATTTCTTCGACTGCGTAGTCCACGCCGGCCTGCACGGCCAGGCCATAGACCGCGACGGAACCAGTCAGCGGCGAAAGACCACCGATCTTCACGGTATCCTCAGCCATCGCGCAGCAAGCCGTCATCAGCATGACGAGCGCCAGCGCAGCCACAAGAATCTTTTTCATGAGAGATTCCCCCTGTCATAGCCCGTATTGGGCCAATTTTAGTGTCAGTGTGGAGGAAATATGCATCCTCGCCGCTGATAAATTGTATTATACAGCAATTTCTGCTATCAGACAAGGGATTTACTTTCATTTTGCCTCAAGTTGGACGTGAATCATTTTCAACAAACGCCGCGGAGCAAGTAAAGAATTCGAACAGGGGTGAGAAGAAGGGGATTGGGTGACGATGTGATTCACAGGCTTGAGGTTGTCAGCGTGAGCAACGTGACGCTTGGCGGATTGAACAGGCGGAAGAAGAAGGCGGGATACAGTGGGTCGCTGCCTCCTAAGCCTGTGCTTGTATAAACCCAGGTGCTTCCCTCGCGGGAAAGGGCGGTGTACATCTGTTCGCCGGGGAAGAGGCCATACAGAGGAAGCGTTTGCGACGGAATGAAGATGGGGCCGATCCAGGGCAAGCGCATCAGGCCGCCCAGATAGTGACCACACAGAAGCAGATCGACGCGGCTGAAGGAGGAAGCGTTCAAATCGTTTTGCGTCGGGGGAACATGCGTGAGGGCGATATAAACATCCTCTTCTTTCATGACCTCCCGGGCGTTTCGCGTGCTCTCCAGCCAGCTCAGGTTGTACTTGGCCAGTTCGATTTCGTTGTCGTCGCCGCTTTCCATGGCATTCAGATAGCTAAGCTCGAACTGCGGCTGCATCGTGTCGATATCCAGGTTGAGCTGAGCAAGGGTCGTCAGCCAGAGCGTTTGCCCGTCGCGTTCAACGCTTTGCGGTGCCGATAGCATGATTGCGCCGCGCTGTTTGGCGCCCAGCACCCATGGCGCGAAAGGGCTACCGCCGGAAGCGTAGGTCATGGAAGTCGGCGAGGGATCGCTGTCCCCGGCAATATAATAGATCGGGACGCTGGGCGCGAGCTCGCGCAACATTTCAATCAGCGAATAGAAGGGCTGCGCATTGCCGCGGGAGGAGATCATATCGCCGGTGAGCAGCACGACGTCGTAATCCTTGTCGCGCAGAAGCAAGGAAAAGAGAGCCTGATTTTCGCCGAAGGTTTGGCCCTTTAAGTCGGAAATGTGCAAAATGGTGTATCCCTCAAAGGACTCGTTCAGCCCCTTGACAGGGATGGTTTCCGTGTATATGAACACGAAATGATCGACGATAAAGTTGATCAACAATACGGCCAGCACAGCCAGCAGGAAAAACCATATGACGAATACGCGCAGTGGGCGGCGCTTTTTTTTGTCAAAAAAACGGGTATCCGGTGAAGATACCTTGAAGTGCGCGAGGTCTCGCGAGGAAAAAGCGTCATAGTCTTCACGGCTTTGTTGTGGGCGTCTGTTCATCGCAAGATATCCTCCCTCAAATTACAGGATTTATGATTCGCATTATAGCGTATTCGGCGGGGGCATCGCAACGGCGCTTGTGTCGGATATGGATAGATCACGGCGAAAAAGCGCACTTTGCACGATTCAAAAAATGTGTTACAATGATGAGAACAGCAGATGGGGGTTCATCTGAAAACGAATAAGGCGGAGGAAACACATGGCCAAGGAGAAAACGGTGTATCAGTGCAGCGCCTGCGGATATGAAACCTCCCGTTGGATGGGACGCTGCCCGGGGTGCGGCGCTTGGAACACGCTGGAAGAACAGGCGCCTGCTGCACCGCCTAAGCCGATCAAGCAACGGCCGGGAACCGGCGCGCAAGCGCTGAGCCTGGAGGAGATTCCGGAAGAAAGCGCATTGCGCGCTTCAACGGGTATTGGAGAACTGGACCGCGTTTTGGGCGGAGGCGTTGTCGAAGGATCGCTCATGCTCGTGGGCGGCGACCCCGGCATCGGTAAATCGACTTTGCTTTTGCAAGTGTCGGATCATCTGGCGCGCAACGGCGCGCGGGTTTTGTATATTTCGGGCGAAGAATCGGCGCGCCAGATCAAAATGCGCGCCCGCCGCTTGGGCGTTGAGGGAAAAGGGCTGCTGGTGCTCAGCGAAAACGCGATGGACGCGGCGGAAAAGCGGTGGCAGGAGATTCAGCCGGATTACATGATCGTCGATTCCATTCAGACCATGTACCGGCCGGATATGAGCAGTGCGCCCGGAAGCGTTTCGCAGGTGCGCGAGTGCGCCAGCATGCTCATGCGCATGGCCAAAACGACGGGGTGCGCGGTGTTTCTCGTGGGCCATGTGACCAAGGAAGGCGCCATTGCGGGGCCGCGCGTGCTCGAGCACATGGTCGACGTGGTGATGTATTTCGAGGGCGACCGGCAGCACGAATACCGGATTCTTCGGGCGGTGAAAAACCGCTTCGGTTCGGTCAACGAGCTCGGCTTGTTCCAGATGCACGAAACGGGCATGGTTGCCGTCGAAAATCCTTCGGAGATGCTTCTGTCCACGCGCGCAAGGGATGCGGCCGGGGCTTGCGTCCATTGTGCGATTGAAGGATCGCGGCCCATGCTTGTGGACGTGCAGGCGTTGGCGCTGCAAACGGCATACGGCATGCCGCGACGCACGACGAATGGATTTGACGGCGGAAGGTTGGCGCTGCTGCTGGCTGTATTGGAAAAGCGCGCCGGTTTGTCCCTGTTCAATCAGGATGTCTATATCAACGTCGCGGGCGGACTGGTGCTTTCGGAACCGGCGGCGGATTTGGCGCTTTGCGCTGCGGTAGCGTCCAGCGCGCGAAACGTATGCATTCCGCCGGACTGGGCCGTGATGGGCGAGGTTGGCCTCGCTGGGGAAATCCGCGCCATCGGTCAGGCGGAACGCCGGTTGGCCGAGTGCGCGCGGCTTGGCTTTACAACGGTGGTGCTGCCGCGAGAGAATATGCGGCGGATGCATGCACCGCAGGGGATGCGCATCTATGGGGTTGAAACGCTTGCAGAAGCGATTTCGATCTTGATCGGATAAAGGAGGAACGCAGGATGACCTTTACGGATGAATTCTTTCTGAGCCGGATGCATGGCGCAATCATGCCCTCTACGGGCTGCACGGAGCCGGTTGCCATTGCGCTCAATACGGCGACCGCCCGGGCCAATGCCAAGGGCGAAGTGCTCAGTTTGACCCTGACTTTGGACAACTATCTTTATAAAAACGCGATGGGCGTGGGCATCCCCGGCGCCGATGAGCGCGGCGTGGCGCTTTGCGCGGCCATGGGCGTAACGGCTGGCGACGCGACTGCCAACATGCGTGTGCTGGACCACGTGACCCCGCAGGCGCTGGCGCAAGCGAAGGCGATGGTTCCTAATGTGCATGTTCGCACGCGCGAGGACGTGCATGGACTGCTGGTCGAGTCCGTGCTTGAAACTACCGAGGATACCGTGCGCGTGCTCACGCTGGGATCGCATACGAACATAGTGCGTGTGGATCACGCGCCGTTTGAGGCGTACATGGAGAGCGAGGAAGGGGATGCCTATGCGGACGATCCCATTCGCAACTGTCGTTTGGAGGACATGATTGACTTTGCCCGGCGCGTACCGCTGACAGAGTTAATGTTTTTGCAAGAGGGCATCGACATGAACCTTGACGTGGCGCGCGAGGGCATGAAATTTGGCCTGGGTCTGGCGGTCCGCACGCTCGTGGAGCAGGGCGCTATTGGCGATTCGCCGGTCGCCCGCGTGGAGGAGCTGTGCGCGGCAGCGTCGTATGCGCGGATGAGCGGCGTGAGCATGCCGGTGATGACGGCGACGGGCAGCGGCAATCAGGGGATTACGCTGTTGCTCACGATTGAGGGCGTGGCGCAGTCCCTGAAGATCGATCAGGAGACGAAGCTGCGCGCCGCTGCGCTGGCCAATCTGGTGAACATCTATGTCAAGACATTTACCGGCACCCTGTCGGCGGTGTGCGCCTGCGGCGTGGCCAGCGGCCTGGGCGCTTCCGTCGGCGTGGTCTACATGCTCGGCGGCGGAGAACAGGAGATGCTCTATGCCATGCAGAACATCCTGGGTTCGATTTGCGGCATGATCTGCGACGGGGCGAAGGAGGGATGCGCCAACAAGGTGCAGCTCTCCAGCGGTTTGGCGGTCAAGTCTGCTTTCCTGGCGATGAAGGGAATGAGCGTCAAAACCGGAGACGGCATTGTGGGGCGCGACCTCAAGTCGCTGTTTGAAAACCTGGGGCATTTGGTGCGCGAGGGCATGGAGAACACAAACAGCGTGATTGTGGAGATCATGAGCAAGGGGAGCGCTTGTCCCGAACAGGCGTAATCCGCTGACTTGCCGCCGTCGCTTCGCGAGGCTTGGAGTGTTTTAAAAGGGAATAGAAAGAGACATGAAAAGAGCGCCGCTACGTGGTGTTCCCGGCTTGGCCGGGGATTCCTGCGCAACAGCGCTCTTTTGTGTGTTTATTCGCTCACGGGCACCAGCGAGCGGTCTTTGTCGTCGAAGATCAGCACCTTGACTTTCTTGTTTTCCGTCGTCATGTTCCAGATCCATTCGGCGTTGATTCCGCCGTCGGTAGAAGCGTCATGCGCGATGCAGACGTTGCCGCGCGTGGCTTTCTGACCCAAGCTGCCTTCGAGCATGGAGAAGTCGGAACCGTTCTTCTTGGTGGTCGGGATTTCGCTCAGACGGTAACCGCCGCTGATGCGGATGGTGTATTTGCAGTAGCCCATGCCGTAGTATTCCGTGGTGCCGTGACGGGTAACCGTGATGAATTCGCCGGCGGGCGTTTCACGATGGGGGTACTTGGTCGTCGGCAAGCCGGTGGACACGAGGCAGGAACCGATCGGTGCGCCGTCCTTCCAGACGGTCAGCGTCTGCGTAGCTTTGTCGATGACAATGCCGTAGGTGGTGTTCGGCTCCACCACGCGCAGCTTGTTGGTGCGGATGTAGCCGCGGACGAACGCGCCGTCCTCCGTGCGGTAAGCCTCAACCAGAGACCAGTCGTTGTCCAGCTCCTGAATCACGTTCAGTCCGTGCGACAGGCCGGACACCGTGCCCAGAGCCTTGCGGCCCTCCTCGGTCGAATCATAAATGTAAGCCGATTCGTTTTCCGCAACGTCCACACCGATCATATCGCGCGTGAGCGCAGCCCAGATTTCTTCGTTGCTCGAGGAAGCGGTCAGCCCCCAATAGCCGGCGTCCTCCTGCTCGGCGGTATCGCTCACGCCAACGCCGATCTGCAGCCCTTCGGGGCCTACCTGCGCTGTGCCGGTGGTATAGGACATGCCGTCAAGCGTCGTGGAGGCAACGTTCTGCGTGCCGGAAGTGGTGCCGGAGCTGGAAGAGGAAGTGGAGCTGGAAGACGAGGACGCGGAACTTGAAGAAGACGAAGAGGTGGACGAGGTCGAGTCTGTCGCCGGAGCGGTTGAGCTACCGGAGGTCAACTTGCCAGCTTCAAAGTCGGAAATCAGCGAATCAAGCGCCAGCAGCGTTTCAGCGGGCGCTTCGTCGAGCAGGTACGCCGCACCGTTGACATCGACGACGAAATCCACGGTCAGCTGTTCGCTGGAAATGCCGCTCTCCGCTTCAACCAGAGCGCCTTTGACCTGATAGTATCCGGCGGCGGTGGGCAGGGGATTGTCCTTGAGCAGATTGATCGTCGTCGAACTCGCGCCGGACGCGGACAGGGTGACCTCCGGGAAGTCGCCAAAGTATGCGCTTTGCGGACGCAGGCGGGAGAGCGAGAGCGTCACGGAAGCGGACTTGTCATCAAAGGAGGCGTAGAAGGAAAGCGTGGGGTTGAAGGCCGTGGAGGTGGTGACGGATACGTCCGTCAACGCGGGGCGCGGAGAACCGAGCTCGACGTCAGCCGTCGTTTCCTTGGAAGAAAGGCCATACTGGCTGACCACTACGGCGCTGAGCGTGTATTCCCCCGCCGGGAGGGCGTTACCGTTGGCGTCCAGGTAATTGACGGTGATGGTATTTGCCTTGGTGTGCACCTCCTGATTCTCGCAAATGACGGCGAGCTCCACGCCGTTTTCATCGAGCAGGCGAAGCGTCAGAAAACCGGCCATGCTGGGCGTGATGGTCAGATCACAATCAAGCCCACCTCGCTTTGTTCCCTTGGGCACGGTGATTTTGACGGTCGGTTTCGTTGTGGCATCTTTGGATGCGGCCAAGCCGATCGTGCTCGAGAAGGTGAGCGCCAGTGTCAACAACAGCGCCAGAATCAAGCGGGTACGTTTCATATCGAGATGCTCCTTTCGGGATATGCATGATCAGCGGCGATGCGGCGGCTTTGCCGCCCGTCATCCCAGATATATACCATCATACCGCAAAAAGGGTCAGGATGCAAGAGAAAAGGGCGAAGATGCGCGCATTCCTGCTCAGTGGCTTGCGGCGGAGGCGTGCTCCGTGATACAATAATGCATCATGCGCAGGAGGAAGGAAACATGGAGGAACGGGAACGGGTGCTGGAAGCGCTTGGGCGGATTCGTTGTGGGCCTGCGTGTGCGGAAGAACAATTGCACGAACAGGTGATTTGCGCGTTGACGCAGGCGGGGCTGGATGCGCAGCATGAGGTGCGGCTGGCGCCTCGGTGCCGGATCGACGTGTTGTGCGGGCAAATCGGAATCGAAATCAAGAAGAGCCGGCCACAGCGGGCGGCGCTGATGCGTCAACTCGCCCGGTATGCCGCCTGCCCACAGGTGCGGGAGCTGGTGGTGGTCGCGCCACATGGCGTGGACTTACCCGCGCAATTGGGCGGAAAGCGCGTAACGATGGTGGGACTGGAGCGGTTGTGGGGAATCTGCCTGCCGTGAGCGGGCCGACGAGGGAGGAATGCGCGATGGCGCAGGATACGGGCACGCGGTTGCCGGGCTATTTGGCCGATGTGCCAGCCGGCGGGCATATATATGGAAGGCTTTCCTATAACCGCCGCAGCCATTGCTGGACGATCAAGGCGGAACCGTGCGTCACGGAGATGGCCAAACGGCTCTTCCCGGGCAGCGCACGCAGGCGCGGCGAGGTTCGCTTTACGGCGAACCGGCGGATTATCGGGGATGTCAACTGGCTCATGCTGCGCTATCCGCTGGAGATCGCGGCCCGGGATCAGGCGCTCTGGGCGAAGTCGCTGGAGGAAGCCCGGGAACATGTGCGCAGGCGTGAGCTGGCGGCGCGCATGCCCGTGCGCTGCAATCCGCCGGAGGGGACGTTCTGCGGAGAATTGCGGGAATTCCAAAAGGAAGGGCTTTCCTTTCTGCTCAATAATCCGCGCACGCTGTTGGCCGATGAAATGGGTTTGGGGAAAACCGTGCAGGCATTGGCATGCCTGGCCGCGACAGGGGAATTCCCGGCGCTGATCGTGGTACCCCCGCACCTGGTGCGCAACTGGGAGGCGGAAATCGCGCGCTTTTTGCGCATCGCCGGACAACCTGTGCGTGTGCATGTGATTCGCGGACTTTCGCCCAAGCCGCTGCCGGAGGCGGATGTGTACGTGATCCACTATCTGTTATTGCGGGGGTGGAAACAGGTTTTGCCGGAACTGGGCATGCGCACGGTGATTTTTGACGAAATCCAGGAGCTTCGCCGCGCTGGCACGGAGAAGTATTCGGCGGCAAGCCTGCTGGCGGAACGCTGCGAGCGGGTGATCGGGCTGTCCGGTACGCCGATTTACAACCGGGGCGCGGAAATCTGGAACGTGATCAACATACTCGATTTCCATTGCCTGGGGGATTGGGAGAGCTTTACGCGCGAATGGTGCGACGGATACGGCAACCATATTGTGCGCGATCCTGCGCTCCTAGGCGAGCATTTGCGCCGTGAGGGGTTGATTCTGCGCAGAACCAAGCAGGAGGTGCTCTCGGAGCTGCCCCCCAAGCGCAGGCTTGTGCAGGAGATCGATTCGGATGACAAGGTGTATCGCGAACTGATGCGCCCGGTGATGGAGATGCTGGGCAGCTTGCGCGCGTTGCATCCGGATGCCAAGGAGCGCAACTTGCTGGAGGAGCGCATTAGTGCGGGAGAACGCCAGGCGACGGGCATTGCCAAGGCGCCGTTTGTGGCGGCGTTTGTCCGCGCTTTGCTGGACAGCGACGAGAAGGTGCTGCTCTTTGCGCATCACCATGCGGTGATGGATATTTATAAGAAGGAGTTGTCTGCCTACCGGCCGGTGTTTATCACGGGACGGGAAACGCAGGAAGGCAAGGCAAGCGCTGTTGAGCGATTTATGGAAGGGAAAACTCAACTGTGCGTGATCTCCCTGCGCGCGGCTTCGGGCCTGAATTTGCAACGGGCGAGCTGTGTGGTCTTCGGTGAGCTGGACTGGTCCCCGGCGGTGCATTCCCAGGCAGAGGATCGGGCGCACCGCATGGGGCAAAAGGATTCGATTCTCTGCTACTATCTGGTGGCGCCGCAGGGCTCGGACAGGGATATGCAGGATGCACTGGGACTCAAAGTCAGCCAGTTTGTCGCGCTGATGGGGGATCGCGTGCCCGATATGATGGAAGCACAACGCGCACAACGTGCGGCAAAAGCGCATATTGCGCGCATGCTGGAGGACTACGCCGAAAGCTATCACGAAAAAACGACAGCCGATGAAAAAACGTTCAAAAAAGTTTAAAAAAGGGGTTGACAACATCCGTAAAGTGATGTATACTAATTCAGCTGTCAGCGCGAGAGCAACTCAAGCGAGGGCGGCGATGATCCTTGAAAACGATACAGAATAGAGAAGAGAACGCGAGACGCGGTTCGAGAGAATCGCGT
>CALVTV010000122.1 GCA_944363005.1 uncultured Clostridia bacterium
CCTTTTCCGACGGGCACTGTGGCACTTTGGCATCTTCCTTCTTTGAAAGGTTATAATTCTGTCCCACGTCCAACCCACACTTCCGCTTGACCTGGGAGATATACAAGCTGGAGACCTTCAAACCGTGCTTTTCCAGCACGTAGATTTTAATCTCATCATAAGTAGCCTTACTCTCCGCCGCTGTCAAATCCAGCTCGTCCAGATTCAACTCCACCTCGATATGCTGCTTGGTATTGAGTTTGGACAAAAGTACAACCGTCTCCACGGCACCCGTCCAGCAGAACATATCCACGCACTGTACCCGCTCGGCCCGGTAGCCCAGCTCGGTGAGCAGCTTGGCGTCGCGCGCAAGCGTCGGCGCGCCGCAGGAGACGTAGACCACCCGCTTGGGCGCGGCGGCGGCGATGGCGCGCAATACGGCCTCTTCGCAGCCCTTGCGCGGCGGATCGACGACGATCACGTCCGGGCGTAGGCCGTCGGCAACCATGCGCGGGAGCAACTCTTCGGTGGCGCCCGTGTGGAATTCGGCGTTGGTGATGCCGTTGCGCAGGGCATTGGCGCGGGCATTTTCGATGGCCTCCGGCACGATTTCGATGCCGATTACGCGGCGGGCTTGTCGCGCCAGCAGCAGCGAGATGGTGCCTGCGCCGCAGTAGGCGTCCACGACGGTCTCCTCGCCGGTGAGCTGGGCAAACTCAAGGGCCAGGCGGTAGAGGACCTCCGTCTGCTGCGGGTTGACCTGAAAAAACGAGAGCGGCGACACCGAAAATGTCAATCCGCAGAGCGAGTCCTCCATGTTCGCTTTGCCCCAAAGCACGCGGATGTCGTTGCCCAGAATCACGTTGGTGCGGCGGTCGTTCACCGACAGGCAGACGCTCTCAAGGCCGGGCACAGCGGCGCGAAGGCCATCGATGAGCGCCTGTTTTTGGGGGATTTGGGGGCGCGTGACGACGAGAACCACCATCAAACCGCCTGCGCGTGTGGAACGGGTCATGACGTGGCGAACCAGGCCACGGCCGTTGGCCTCGTCATAGGGCGGAACGCCGTTTTGACGCATCCAGGCCAGCACGGCGAACACCGCGTCGCGCGAATCTTCGCGCTGGATGCGGCAGCCGGATTCGGGCAGGGGGATGAGGTCGTGGCTGCGCGGGGCGAAGAAGCCGCAGGCCGGTGTACCGCCGGACAGGGCCACGGGATACGCACCCTTGTTGCGGTAGGCGAACGGCTCGTCCATGCCCAGCACCGGAGGCACGGAAATATCCAGGCCGCCGACGCGCCGCAGCAGTTCCTGCACCTGATCGCGCTTGAATTCGAGCGTCGTCTCGTAAGCCATATGCTGGCAGGAACAGCCGCCGCAGCGCTTATAGATGGGGCAGAAGGGCTCGCGCCGGTCGGCGCTGGCGCTCAGCAGCTTTTCCACCCGGCCAAAGGCATAGCGCTTTTCGGGCTTGACGATGCGCACAAGCGCGGTTTCGCCCGGAAGAAGCCCGGGTACAAAGACGGCCATGCCCTCATGGCGGCAAACGCCCTGGGCGTCCTGGCCGAAGGCGTCGCATTTCATCTCGAAGACGTCGTTCTTGCGGAGCATAGGCCCTCCAAAATCGCAGTTGAAAACGGCTCTCCGGTGAGGGAGAGCCTGTGCATTAGAGCGAGTTGACCAGATTGTAGAGCGCGAGGTCAAATTCGCGCTTTTGCTGCAAGGCCATGGTGATGGGCATGTAGAACACGCGCCCGTCCTTGATGCCGATGACCTGGTTGCCGATGCCGTTGCGCAGCAGATTGACGGCGAGGTTGCCCGCTTCAAAGGCAAACCAGCTGTCGTAGGCCGAGGGATGGCGGCCGCGCTGCGTATAACCGAGCACAGTGGCGCGCACTTCTGCGCTGCACTTGTGCTTGAGAATCAGGGCGAGATACTCGGAGTTGATCGTGGTATCCGGATACACGTGCTTGACGCCGCGCTCGGTGAGGAAATGCTGCCAGTCGAAGGGATGCATGGCGTCCCAGGCGCCCTCCGCAACCACAACCGTGGCGCGCGGGTTGCCGTTATCGATCAGGCGGCAGAGGCGGTCGGCCACTTCCTGAATGGACCACGGGACCTCCGGAACGATGCAGATCTCCGCGCCGGTGCTGGCGCAGGTGCGCAGGGCGATGTCGCCGCAATGGCGGCCCATGACCTCGGCCACGCCCGGCCGGTCGTGGGAGCGGCTCGTGGCGCGAATGGCGCGCACATCCTCCATACAGGAGTTGACGGCCGTGTCAAAACCGAGGGTGTTCTCGGTGTAGGCGAGGTCGTTGTCAATCGTTCCGGGGATGCCGACGCAGGGAATGCCCAGCTCGCACAGGCTGCGCGCGCCCTGATAGGAGCCGTCGCCGCCGATGACAACGATGCCTTCGATGCCCATTTCACGGATGTTGTTGGCCGCGTGCATGCGCATTTCCGGCTTGAGGAAGTCGAGGCAGCGCGCGGTGCGCAGATAAGTGCCGGGCAGATCGGCGATATCCAAAATGGTATCCAGATCCAGTTCGACCATGTCGTCCTCGATGTTGCGGCTGTGGCAGAGCGTGCCGTTGTAACCACGCTTGATGCCGATGAGCGACATGCCGTAATAGCGCGCGGCCTTGGCCACAGCCATGACGGCAGCGTTCATGCCCGGCGCGTCGCCGCCGGAGGTGAGTACACCAATTCGACGCATAAACAGTCTCCTCCCTATATAAGAGGAAAGGAAATTCCTTTCCGTCTGCAAACGTAGAGCCACCGGTCCGCAGGCCGATTTGGCTTTATTATACTCTGAGTGCGGGTTTCAAGTCAATATGGCGAACATGCTGATTTTTTATGTCGTTTGGATCAGCGGAAATTGGAGGAAAAGCCGAGGTTTTTTGCCGGATAATCAGAAATGGGGCTTGACTTCGCCGCCGCCCGTGAAGTATACTATACTCGCTTACGCATGGAACAACGCGCCGTCATCCCGGCGCGATATCCTATGTTCAATTTCACCTTGATTTGAAGGGTATAAGGAGAGTGTAATTATGGCATCGTCTGTCAGAACGTATCAGCCCAAGAAGCGCCAGCGCGCGAAGGTGCATGGTTTCCGCGCCCGTATGGCGACCAAGAATGGCCGCAAGGTTCTTGCCCGCCGCCGTGCCCGCGGCCGCGCGAAGCTGACCGTGCAGAATCCCGTCTGATGAAGACTCCGCCTTCTGGCGGAACCCGCCTGAACGAAACTCTGTTCAGCGCGTTCGGTCCGGCCCGGCAAAGACCGGGAGCGGGCCTTTTTATTTAGCGGGAGACGGCCTCAAAAGGAGCGAGCAATTTGCAAAGAACGTACAGCCTCAAGAAAAATGCGCAGTTCCGCTATGTCCACCGGCGGGGGACGTCCAGCGGAAGCCACGAGATGGTGCTGCTCTACGTGCGCTCCGGTACGCTGAAGGTGGGCTTTACCGTGGGCAAAAAGCTCGGCTGCGCCGTGGAGCGCAACCGCATCAAGCGCCGCCTGCGCGAGGCCGTCACGCCGCTTTTGCCCCGGATGAAGCCGGGGTTGTATGTCTTTATTGCCCGCCAGCCGGCTGCACAGGCCGAGTTTTCCAAGTTGTGCCGTTCCATGCAATATCTTTTGCGCAAGCAGAACCTTCTTGCGGAGCCGCAGGCGGCTCAAAAGGCAGGCGATGCGCCGTGATCAAGCGGCTTTTGCTGGCCATGATTCGCTTTTACCGCAAGTATATTCCGCATGCCCCCTGCTGCCGGTTTGTGCCCACCTGCTCGCAGTATGCGCTGGAGGCCATTGAAAAGTATGGCGCGCTCAAGGGGGGCTATCTTGCCGTGCGGCGCATCCTGCGCTGCCATCCCTTTTACAAGGGCGACCTCAACGATCCCGTTCCCTAAGACGCAGAATTCAAACGGATGCAGGCGCCGCTGCTGTCCATCTTTCATCCATACAAGGAGGGTTGATCCCCATGGGCTTTCTCAATTCGCTGCTGCTGACGCTGATTAAGGCGATGCACGGCTTTATCAACAACTACGCGTTGACCATCATCCTCTTTACCCTCGTGATCAAGCTGGTGGTCATGCCGCTCAACCTCAAGAGCCGCCGCTCCACCATGCGCATGACCAGCGTGCAGCCCAAGATGCAGGCGCTGCAGGAAAAGTACAAGGACGATCAGGAAAAGCTCAATCAGAAGATCCAGGAACTCTACCGCAAGGAGGGCGTCAGCCCGCTGGGCGGCTGCCTGCCGATGATCATCTCCATGGTGATCCTCTTTGCCATGTTCTATGCGCTGCGCACGTTCGCCAACGAGCAGCTGGTGACGCAGTTCCTCGCCTTCTATCATAATCCGGATATGGACCCCTCCACGCTGACCGACTCCTTCTTCTGGATTCGCAACCTGTGGATGCCGGACAGCCCGTTTGCCACGTATCTGCCGGACATCGCCTCGCTCAAGCTGGTGGACTTCTCCGTCTGGAACGAGGTCAGCGCGCGTCTGGCCGCCGCGGGCACCATTCCCCAGGCGCTCAATTTCGCCGATCAGGCCGCTATGCAGACCTATATTCAGGATGTCGTCACGCCGTTCATGGCCTCCGCGGCGTATGCGCCGTACGTTGCGCCGGTTGCGGGCCTTGGCAACCTGAACATTCTCGGTCTCATTCACTTCTCCATCTATCAGGAAGGAAACGGCTGGTTCATCCTGCCGGTGCTTTCCGTGATTACGCAGATCTTCATGCAGAAGCTCACCATGAAGAATCAGCCCATGCCTGCCGAGCAGGCCGGCACCCAGAAGACGATGCTCTGGGTTATGACGCTCATGTCGATCTACTTCTGCGCTATCTATAACTCCGCATTCGCCCTGTACTGGGTGGTGTCCAACGTGTACGCCATCGTGGAACAGATCGCCTTCAACAAGTATTTTGAGCAGCAGGACCGCAAGGCGGCCCGCGCTGAGGAGGTAGGCATTTGAGATGAGAAGCCAGGAATTCACCGGCAAAACCACACAGGAAGCCATCGACGCGGGCCTCGCGGCGTTTGGCGTCACCATTGCCGATGTCCATGTCGATGTGCTGGAGGAGGGCGCAAAGGGGCTGTTCGGCCTGTTTGGCAGCCGGCCGGCGCGCGTGCGGATGACGGTGATGGAGGACGAGCGGGAGGATGACCACGGCCTGAGCGATTTGCTGGGCAGTTTCAGCCTGAGCGAACCCCAGGCGAAGAAGAAGCCGAAGCCCGAGCCGGCCGTGAAGGCGGAACCGGCGGCCAAGCCCGCTGCCAAGGCAGAGCCGGTGGCCAAGCCCGTGGTCAAGGCGGAGCCGGTGGCCAAAGCGGAACCGGCCGTGAAAGCCGAACCGGCGGTCAAGGCCGTATCCCCTGCGAAAGCTGCGCCCGAAGCGCAGGAAGAACCCGCCCCCAAGGCGGAGGCGGCGGAGCGCAAGCCCAAGGCGCCGCGCCCGAAGAAGCAGCCCAAGCCGGAAGAGAAGGCCGCCGCGCCTGCGCAACCGGCGTTTGCCCCGACAGAGCCGCCCGTGATTTTCGATGAGGCCACGCCTGCGGGCCGCGCGCAGCGGTTCCTGATGGACGTGATCGAGCGCATGGGCGTCAAGGCGGACGTCTACGTGACGGAGAACAACGAGGACAGCCTCTACCTGCATATCATCGGGGACACGCTGGGCGTGCTCATCGGGCGCCGGGGAGAGACGCTCGACGCGCTGCAATACCTGACCAGCCTGCAGGTGAATAAGGGCCGCGAGGGCTATATTCGCGTGACGCTGGACACCGAGAACTATCGCGCCAAGCGCGAGGACAGCCTGCGCCGGCTTGCGCTGCGCATGGCCAACCGCGCGCAGAAGACGGGCCGTCGGGTCGTTCTTGAGCCGATGAACCCGTACGAGCGCCGCGTGCTGCACACCGCTTTGCAAAACCATCCGGCCGTGACGACGCATTCGGAGGGCGAGGAGCCGAACCGCCGCGTGGTGATTCTGCTCAAGGGCCAGCCGGAGCGCAGCTCGGAGAAGGGCGAGCAAAAGGGCGAGCAGAAGCCGTCCGGCACCCGCCGGGGAGGACGTGGCCGCCGCCGTGGCCGCCGCGGCCCCAAGCCGGAGGGCGGGCAGCAGCTGAGCGCGCAGGAAACCGTGACTGAACAGGGCGGCGAGGAGTAATCCTCCTGCCCTTTTCCATTATTGGGAGGAATTGATGATGGAGAAAATCACGCTGACGATCCGCCGCGCCGTGCTTGCTGTGCTCGGGGATGTCGGGCTGTATGCATTCGTTGCTTTTTTGTTCGCGAGCTTTTCGGATACGCAGTTTTTTATGTACGTGGAGTCGGCCAATGTGCTCAGGACCTATATTGTGCTGCCCTGGGGATTGGCGCTGTGTTTGCTGCGCCTTGAGCGGGCACAGGCGCGCCGGCTTGCTGCGATAGACATGGGTCTGTTGGGCGTGCTGATGCTCTGGATCATCGTGCCCTTTGCCATGCGCTTCGGGCTGACGTTTGACAACGCGGAAAGCTGGAGCAATCATGCCATTGCCTTTTTCGCGATCTACGCGATTTTGCGCGAGGAAGAACCCGAGCGGCGGGCGCGCATCATCGACCGGTTCTGCGCGGTGACCGCGGCTTTCGCGTTTGTGTTCGGAGCGCTGTTGCTGTATT
>CALVTV010000123.1 GCA_944363005.1 uncultured Clostridia bacterium
AGGAACTTTTTTACCGATCACTATGACCATCCCATATGGGAAAACGGCGTGCTGCTGCGGGACATGATCTACCTGCGCAGGCCCCTGTAATGTTCCCCCGATAACGCAAACGACCTCCCATCCGGAACCCTGCCGGACAGGAGGTCGTTTTTTTGTCTGTCAAAGCCGCAGTTCATACTATTCTCAAATCAAACTGGGCGATACGATAACCAGCCGTCAGGTAACGCTTCGCTCCCTGACTACTTTTCCTTTAATCGCTTTGCGATATGGGAACGATGGGGGATTTCATCCCCCATCCCCCTAGCCTGGGGACCAGTCCCCAGACCCCTTCTTCGCCTTGCGCTTATAGCTCGTTTTTATCTGAGAATAGGATTAGATTATCTTCTGCGCACGCCATGCACCGGGCCGAAGGAACCCGCCGCCAGCGCGCGTCCGGCCATCGCGCCCGTGGGCACGCCGTCTCGCGCGGCGATTTCCCCGCCGACGATCACCGCGCGCATGCCCTCCGGCGCGGCGTTGGGCTGACCCAGCCCGGGGAAGTCCGCGCGGTCGCGCAGCGCCTTGGGATCGAACACAACCAGGTCGGCGTCCATGTTCTCGCGCAGGCGGCCCTTCTTTTCAAAGCCGAACACGCGCGCCGGAAGCAGCGTCGTGTGGTAAATGGCCTCCTCCCAGGTCAGTTCGCCGCGCTCGGTGACCATCCGCCTAAAATAGCGCGGGAAGCTGCCCGCAATCTGGGGATGGCCCTCGCCGGGGGCGTAGCTGCCCGTGTCCGTGGAGACCATCGTCAGCGGATAGCGCTGGATGGTGTAAACCGCTTCCTCGTCGCCCGTGTTGACGACCACGGCGTCCTCCGGGTGCGCCTGACGCAGATGCTCATAGAGCGCTCTGTCCGGCACCTGCCCGATGTGCTCGCCCGTGGCCATGCGCAGGTGATGCAGTTCGATGCCGTTGTCGCGCATGGTTACCGGTTCAAAGAGCGCCGAACCGATGGCGCTCGACCAGTCCTTGTACATGCCGCTGTCCAAATGCACATCCACGCCGCGCATGCGCGCCAGCTCCACCATCTCCAGCGCGTCGTATTCCACGCCCACGCCGTACTGATAGGCAAAATGAGAGATAATCATGCGGCAATCGGTGACCTCCGCCAGCTCGATGGCCTCGGCCAGCGAGTGCAGGTCGGTCATTGAATACATGCGCGTATCGATGGAGACGGGCCGGCAGAACGATTTGGCCAGGCGGCAAAGCGCCTCCATCTCCTCCAGCGATGCGCCGGGCGTGTAGCTCGGGCCCAGGGAGACGCCCGCCGCGCCCTCGCACAGCGCCCGGCTGCACAGCAGCTCCATCTCGTGAATCTGATCGGATTTCGCGGCCACAAACGGGTCCATGACGCCCACCGCCTCGCGCAGCGCGCACATGCCGACCATCTCCGCCTGATGGATGGGGAAGCGCTCCTGCCCTTTCAGGAACTCCCCGATGCATAGCGGCGAAAAACCGCAGTTGCCGCCGACCGTGGTGGTGATGCCCTGCAAAAGCGAGAGCTGTCCGGTATAGGTGTGCCCGTCGATGTGCCCGTGGGGATCGATGAAGCCCGGCGCAACGTAGCAATCCGTCGCGTCGAGCACGGCGGCGTCCCGGGGCGCTTGGCTGCCCTCGGGCAATATGGCGCGGATGACGCCATCCTCGACAAGCAGGCCGGCACGCTGGCGCGAGAGGCGCTCCGGATCGATGAGCGTGCCGCCGGAAATGAACAGGCGTGACATATGCAATCTCCTTTTCATCGGCCGTCAAAGAAAACCCACGCTCGGGGCGCGGGCTTTCTTTGGCGGGCGCCGCGCGCGGCGCCCGTCGGGGAACTCACAGGCTGAGCTTGAATTCCGTCCAGATGTCCTGGAACTTCTGCTCATCCGTGGTGGAGAGGTTCAGCACGTACTCCGCATCGCCGATGCGGTCATAGATGCCGTTGAACACCGGGTTTTCCTTGTACCAGTCGGCCAGCACGTCCTGCGCCGCCGCGTTCGGGCTGCAATAATACTGCCACTCGGCGCAAACCGCCGCCACTTCCGGACGCAGCAGGTACTCCAGGAACACGTTCGCGTTCTTGGCGTGCGGCGCGTTGGCCGGGATGAAGCAGCCGTCGATGCCAAAGCCCAGGCCCTCCTGCGGCCAGACGACCTTCAGGTCCGGGTTCGCGTCCAGCGCCAGCGCGACGAACGGCGTGAAGGTATACGCCACGGCGATATCGCCGGAGACGAGGTAGTTGTGCAGGTTCTCGTACTCGAGCACGTGGATGTTCGGCTTGAGCGCGGCCAGCTTCTCTGCGGCCTCGGCGAGCACGGCGTCATCGGTCGTGTTCATGCTCTGGCCCATGGACAGCAGCACCATGCCGATCGTCACGCGCGCGTCGTCGATCAGGCCAAGGCTGTCGGCCAGGGACGGGTCCCACAGATCCTCAAAGCCGTTGATCTCGATCTCCACGACGGACGGATCGTAGACGATCAGCGGGATGCCGCTGACGTAGGGGATCACATACTCGTTGTCCGGATCGAAGAACTGATGGGTGAAGTCCGGGTTCAGGTTGCCGTAGTTGGTCACGATCGCCGGGTCAAACTTCTGCATCAGGCCCGCCTCGCGGGTGGTGTTGAGCATGTAGTCGCTGGCCAGCACGATGTCATAGTCGCCGCCGTTGGCCGCGGAGAGCTTTTCATACATCTCCTCGTTGCTGGCGAACGTCGCGTAGTTGACCTTGATGCCGGTTTCCGCCTCAAAGGGCTTGATGACCGTCTCGTAGTCGATGTAGCCCTCCCAGGTGAAGATGTTGAGCACGGCCTCGTCCTTGGCGTTGACCGTCTCGGCCAGCGCGCACGTGCCCAGCATCGCCAGCGCCAGCAGGAGTACGAAGAGTTTCTTCATGATGTCGGTACCTCCCAGTTTGATATCGGCTTCAATCGCGGTAAACCCCGGTTACCGCGCTGAATGCAGTTTTTTCTCGCTCCTCGCGCGCATGAGCTGGCTGAGCGCCACGGCGATGAAGATCACCCCGAGCATCAGCGTGGAGAGCGCGTTGATTTCCGGCGTACCGCCGGAGCGCAGGCCCGTATAGACCTTGAGCGGCAAGGTGGTCGTCTCCGCGCTCGTGACGAAGAAGGAGATGACCACGTCATCCAGGCTCATCGCCGCCGAGAGCATCATGCCCGACGCCACGGAAGGCATGATCAGCGGCAGCGTGATATCCAGAAGCACGCGCATGGGGCTTGCGCCCAGGTCGCGCGCGGCCTCCTCGAGGGCGGGGTCCATGCCCACCAGCCGGGACTTGACGTTGATGAACACATAGGGAATGCAGAACGTGGTGTGCGTGAGGATCAGCGCGCCCATGCCCAGCGGCACGCCCACGGCCGTAAACAGCGCCAGATAGGCCATGCCCAGCACCAGCTCCGGAATCATCATCGGGAGCGTGGCAACCGTTTCCACCACGCCGGAGCCCCGAAAGTGGCTTCGCGTGAGCCCGATGGCGCCCAGCGTGCCGATGATGCCCGCAAGGACGCTGGAGAAGGCCGCCAGAATCAGCGAGTTCTTGAGCGCGTCGGCCATCAGCGCGTTGCCGAACAGCCGCGAATACCAGCTCGTGCTGAAGCCCTGCCAGGCGCTGATGGTGCGCCCCGCGTTGAAGGAGTAGATCACGACCATCAGGATCGGCAGATAGAGCACGATGAGCACGAGCGTCAGGTAAATGGGCGAGAAGATCTTGCGCTTTTTGCGCCGGGGGCGGATTGCCGTTTCGTTTTTCGCCATCAGAACACCCCCAGATCATCGCCGCCGCTGCGGCGGTAGAGCGCGTAGATGCCCGCCGTCAGCAAGACGAGCACCACCGAGAGCGCGGAACCGAAGTTCCAGTCGCGCACCTTGAGCAGCTGGTCGCGGATCAGGTTGCCGATGAGCACCAGGCCGCCGCCCATGATGTCCGAGAGGTAGAAGATGCCCACGCTCGGCACGAACACCAGCACGCAGCCCGCCAGAATGCCCGGCAGCGTCAGCGGCAGCGTCACGGTGAGGAACGCGCGCCAGGGCGGCGAGCCCAGATCGCGCGCGGCCTCCACGAGCGTGAAGTCCATCTTATCCACGGCGCTGTGGCAGGGCAGGATCATGAAGGAGATCATGCAGTAGACCATCGCCAGCAGAACCGAGCCGTAGGACCCCAGGAACTTGATGCTCTTGTCGATCAGCCCCAGCTGCTTGAGCACGGTGTTGATCAGGCCGTTGCCCTGAAGCAGGATTTTCCAGCCGTAAATGCGCACCAGCGCGCTCGTCCAGAAGGGGATGATGACCAGCATCATCAAAATCAGCCGCCACCTGCGGCCCGCGCGCGCCATGCAGTAGGCGAACGGATAGCCCACCAGCAGCGAAATGAGGGTCGTCAGCAGCGCCAGTTGCAGGCTGTTGAGAAACACCTTGAGGTAATCCGCCCGCAGGATGCGCCGGTAGTTTTCCAGGGTGAACGTCGCGGAGAGGGAGAAGTCCTGCCCGCTCTGCACAAGCGACGTGCCCAGCACGTAAATCAGCGGCAGGGCGACCAGCAGCGCCGCAAACAGCGCCATCGGCACCGTGAACAGCGCGTTTCTGCGCGTCTCGCGGCGGCGCAGCGCGTCGTTATGCGCCATGGGACGCACCCCCAATGACAGCGGCCTGCGCGGGATTGAAGTGCAGGTAAACCGTATCGCCGGGGTGCGCGGCTTCGGCCATGCGCTCCTCGCCCGTGGCGACGGCCTCGGCGCCGCCCGAAAGCTTGACATAGGTCAGCACACTGCCGCCCGCATAGCGCGCCTCGCGCACCGTGCCCGGCAGGGCAAAGCCCTCAACCGGCGTCTTGGAGGCGCGCATGCGCTCCGTGCGCACGCAAACCTCGCAGGTTTCGCCCACGGCAAGCCGCGCGCGCGTGGCGTCCACGGGGAAACTGCCGTTCTCGTCCTCGATCACCGCCGTGTCGCCGTCAACCGACTTGACCCGGCCGGTGAAGATCGTCGAGCGGCCGATGAACTGCGCGACGTAGCGGGTCATCGGCGCGTCGTAGATCTCCTCTGGCGTGCCGATCTGCTCAAAGCGCCCCTCGCGCATCACCGCGATGCGGTCGGACATGTTGACCGCTTCCTCCTGGTCGTGGGTGATGTAGATGAAGGTGATGCCCAGCTGCTGCTGAAGCCGCTTGAGCTCAACTTGCATCTGCCTGCGCAGTTGCAGGTCGAGCGCGCCCAGCGGCTCATCCAGCAGGAGCAGCTTCGGCTCCAACGCGAGCGCGCGCGCAATGGCGATGCGCTGGCGCTGGCCGCCGGAGAGCTGCGCCGGCATGCGCCGGGCAAACTCGCTCATCTGCACCATCTCCAGCATTTTACGCACGCGCGCGGTGATGGTTGCCTGATCCACCCCGCGAACACGCAGGCCATAGGCGACGTTCTTTTCCACGTTCATGTGCGGAAAGAGCGCGTAGCTCTGGAAAACCGTGTTCACGGGCCTGCGCTCGGGCGGCAGGTCGGTCATGTCCCGTCCGTCCAGGATGACGCGCCCCGCGTCCGCCGTTTCAAGCCCCGAAATGATGCGCAGCGTCGTCGTCTTGCCGCAGCCGGAAGAACCCAGCAGCGTGACGAATTCCCCCCGATGCACATCCAGCGAAATATCCTCCAGCACGTCGCCTTCCCCGAAGTTCTTGCGAATGTGCTGCAGAGAAAGAAGTACTTCCTGCATAATTGCCTCCCGGCTTTGGCCGTGTGGGATGGGAAGGGAAATCCCCGGCGGTTTCGCCAAGCATTTCCTACCAAATCAGGCTGATTATATGCGATCCTACCCCGCTTGTCAACAAAAATGTTTAACGGTAAAATTGTGCGGGTTTAGAATTTCTAAACTTTTTCCACCGGAATTCCCACTTTCCCTCCCGGATCTTGAGTCAATACATTGCGCGGGCGGCAAATTCATGCTATAATAGGGATAATACGGGTGGCCCCTGCGGCCGGTCTGTAAATATGCAAAGAAAGCAGAGTTGATGATTTTCCCCATGGACGATGGCAGTAATACGTTTATGCTGGTGATGCTGGTGATCATGGTCGTGTTGTCGGCCTTCTTCTCCGCATCGGAAACCGCGTATTCCTCGCTCAACCACATCCGCCTCAAGAGCCGGGCCGATTCCGGCGACGAGAACGCACGCAAGGTGCTCGCGCTCTCCAAGCGCTACGACAGCCTGCTCTCGACGATTTTGATCGGCAACAACATCGTCAATATCACCTCCTCCTCGCTGGGCACGGTGCTCTTTACGAAGATCCTGGGCGGGGCTTACGGCCCGACGGTCTCCACCGTGGTCATCACCATCGTGGTGCTGATCTTCGGCGAAATCACGCCCAAGAGCCTGGCCAAGGAACAGCCGGAGAAGTTCGCCATCTTCAGCGCGCCCATGCTGCATGCGCTCATTGCGGTATTTGCGCCGCTGAACTTCCTGTTCAGCGCCTGGAAAAAGCTGATCTCCCGCCATTTCCGCGGCGCGGAGCTGGACGTGGTCACAGACGCCGAGCTGCTGACGATGGTTGGCGAGGCCGAGAACGACGGCGAACTGACCGGACGCGAGAGCGAGTTGATCCGCAGCGCCATCGAGTTTGACGACGTGGAGGTCGCCCAGGCGCTCACCCCGCGGGTGGACGTGGTCGCCGTGCCGGACGATATCGCGATGGATGATCTGGCTTCGACCTTTGCCGACAGCGGCTATTCCCGCCTGCCGGTCTATCACGAGTCGATCGACAACATCATCGGCGTTGTGCATGAAAAGGACTTCTACGCCGCCTCGCGCACGCAGACGCCGCTGATGGAGAGCCTGATCTCCCCGACCATGTACACCACGGAGTCCACGCAGATTTCCGTGCTGTTGCGCCAGCTGCGCGAAAAGCAGATGCACCTGGCGGTCGTCGTGGACGAATACGGCGGAACCGCGGGCATCATCACGCTGGAAGACATCGTCGAGGAGCTTGTCGGCGAAATCTGGGACGAACACGACGAAGCCGTCGAGCAGTTCCGTGAGCAGACGGATGGAAGCTGGCTGGTTTCCGGTTCGGCCAACATCGAGGATCTGTTTGAAAAGCTCTCCATCCCCGAGGACGAAAACATCGATTCCGTCACCGTCAGCGGACTGGTGCAGGAGCTGACAAGCCGCCTGCCCACCGTGGGCGATACATTCATCCTGGGCCGCTATGAGGGCGTGGTCACGCGCACGGTTCACCGCCGCGTGCAGGAAGTCCGGCTGACGCCCAGCGTAGGTCTGACCCAAATCGACGCCGGTTAACAAAATCAAGCCTCCCGCAGCCAAGACGCGGGAGGCTTGTTTGTTGTTCGGATTTCTCGCGCAAGGAGAAAGGGAAGGCCGGTTTTTCAGCCTTCCCCATTGTGCACCGATGGCTTACAGCAGCGTGATGCCCGCCTGCTCGAACACGCGATGCGTCTGCTCGTCCCAGATGGAGGACTGCACCTCGCCGATGTGCGCCTTGCCCAGCAGCAGCATGCACAGGCGGCTCTGGCCGATGCCGCCGCCCATGGAGAGGGGCAGCTCGCCAGCGAGCAGCATCCTGTGGAAGGGCAGCTTGCGCCGCTCGTCGCAGCCGGAAAGCGTCAGCTGGCGGTCGAGCGACTCGGGGCTCACGCGAATGCCCATCGAGGAAATCTCAATCGCTTCCCCCAGCACGGGATTCCAAAAGAGGATATCGCCGTTCAGCTCCCAATCGTCGTAGTCCGGCGCGCGGCCGTCGTGCGGCTTGCCGCTTCGCAGCTTGCCGCCGATCCCCTGGATGAACACGGAGCCATGCAGCTCGGTGATGGCGTTCTCCCGCTGCTTGGGCGTCAGATCCGGGTACATGTCCTCCAGCTCCTGGCTGGTTACAAACGTCACCCGGCGCGAAAGCAGCGGCGTCACGCACAGCTGGGGATACTTGCCGCGCACGGTCAGCTGCGTATCGCAGATGCATTCCACGATCTGCTGCACGGTCTGATGGAGCGTGAACTCCGTGCGCGCCTCCGGGGTGATGACCTTTTCCCAGTCCCACTGATCGACGTAGACGGAATGCAGGTTATCCAGCTCCTCGTCGCGGCGGATGGCGTTCATATCGGTGTAGATGCCCTTGCCCGGCAGGATGTCGTAGCGGTAGAGCGCCATGCGCTTCCACTTGGCCAGCGAGTGAACGACCTGCGCCTGCGCGTTGGCAAAGGGAATGTCGAAGCTGACGGGCCGCTCCACGCCGTTCAGGTCGTCGTTCAGGCCCGAGGACGGCTCCACAAACAGCGGCGCAGAGACGCGCTTGAGGTTCAGCGCGCGGCCCAGGGAATCCTGAAACACGCGCTTGATCAGGCTGATCGCGCTCTGCGTCTGGTAAAGCGACAGGTGCGGGGCGTAGCCCTCGGGGATATACGATGCGCTCATGGCAGTTCACTCCTCTTTCATTGTCCGCTCGGCGCCGGGGCCGGCAAGAATACCTACAGTATAGCGCGCCCGGGCGAATTTTTAAAGCTTTTCTTTTTTGCGCGCCGCATTCGCCCGCAAAAAAGCCGCCTTTCCGAAGAAAGACGGCAAACCGATCATGGCATGCAGCGGTGAAGGGCTCGCGCGGTTGAGCGCTGTGGGAAGGGCTGGCTTACTGCTGCATGACCTCGTTTGCGGCATTGGTCTTGAAGAACGTGCGGCCGCGCATGCCGCAAAGCTGAATGGTAAACGCCCCGGCGCGCGCGCAGACCACCTCGCCGCGGGAGCTGGTCAGCTCCTGCGCGCCGCAAAGCTCCTCCGCGCTCAGGTAGACATCCACCGTGCGCGAACTGCGGTTGATCATCGTCACCGCGCATTCGTCGCGCGCGGGACGGCCAAACGCATCCTTGCCGCCGGAGATCGTGCGGATGACGCCGAACACGTCGTCGCAGGGCGAAAAGAAGCGGCATTCGCCCACGGCGAGCACCGGATGGCGCTTGCGCATGGCGATCATGCGGTGATAATACCCCAGCAGCTGCTGATCTTCCTTCCCCCAGGGATACGTCCTGCGGCAGAACGGATCGGCACAGCCCTCCTGGCCCGCCTCGTCCGCGTAATAGATGCAGGGCATGCCCGGCAGGCTCATAATCATGCGCAGCATCATGTGTTCGCGCAGCGTGCCGATCATGCGCTCCTCGGGGGAGAGCCTGTGCTGCGCGCGGGCCGCGCGGGGCAGATTGCTCCCGTCGTTGCCCGAGAGCACGTTGAGAATGCGCGGCCGGTCGTGGCTGCCCATCAGGTTCATCAGCGAATAGAAGAACGGCTTGGGATAGTTCTGCTGCAGCGCCTGCAGGGTATGCACGACGGCCCCCGCCTTGATGCGCCCGAGCAGGAAGCTCACCAGCGCTTCGCGCAGCGGATAGTTCATCACGCTGTCCAGCGTATCGCCCAGCACATAGGAGCGCATCGCGCCGTAAGCTACCTTGTGGCTGGCATCTTCCCAGACCTCGCCGAGCACGGCCGCGTCCGGGTCCGTCGCCTTGACCTGCCCGCGCAGTTCCCGCAGGAAGGGCATCGGCAGTTCGTCCGCCACGTCCAGCCGCCAACCGCTTGCGCCCGCGCGCAGCCAGTGCTTGACGACGGCATCCTCGCCGCCCAGCACATAGCGGCGGTAGTCCTCGTCCATCTCGTTGACGTTGGGCAGCGTCCGAAAGCCCCACCAGCAGTCGTAGTCGTCGGGCCAGTTGCGGAAATTGAACCACTTGGCGTAGGGCGAATTCGGATCGCGGTACGCGCCCACCTTCTCCCCGTGCGTTCCCCGGCGATTGAAATACACGCTGTCGTCGCCCATATGCGAAAATACGCCGTCGAGCATGATGCGGATGCCCATGGCCTTCGCGTCCTCGCAAAGCCTTTTGAACGCCGCCTCATCGCCAAACATCGGGTCAATCTGCATGTAATCGCTCGTGTCGTACTTGTGATTGGTGCGCGCGCGGAAGATGGGGTTGAAGTAGATCACGCTCACGCCCAGATCCCTAAGATACGGCAGCTTCTGGCGCACGCCCTCCAGGTTGCCCCCGAAAAAGTCGTTGGCGAAGTTGTCGCCGTTTTGCGAGAGGTTGAGCGAGGGCATCTCGTCCCAGTTCTCGTGCAGCGCCTGGCCCTCGCGGGCGCGGAACAATTCGTCCGTGCCCTTGCCGTGGTAAAAGCGATCGACCATGATCTGATACATGATGCCCGACGCCATCCAGTCCGGCACGCTGTAATCCGGATCGTAAACGGTGATCTGAAAATCCGCCGTGCTGCCCATGCGGCCCTCGCCGCAGCCGGTATCGTCCGGCGCGCCGAGCACCTCCTGCGTCTGGCCGTCGGTCACCTCAAAGCGGTACCAGTACAGGCAGGGCTTCGCCGTCACGTTGATCTGCGCCTCATAGAAGAATTTATCGTTGCGCAACCCCAGCGGGCGCATCGGATAGCGATGCTCTTCGCCATCCCAAACGCGCAGCTGGACGCACAGCAACTCCTGTGCCCCCGTGAGCGCCACGCGCAGGCGGACCTGAGAACCGGCCTTGAGCGCGCCAAGCGGATAGCGATAAAACGCCTCTGTCGAATGATGCTCCAGGATCATTGATTGCCACTCCATCCATTGGATTGATTTTCGATCGTTTGTGTATTGCCGGGGCGAACGCACCGTTTTTATTGTATCGCACTTTTTTTGGGCTGTCAAACCCCTCTGATGCGAAGAATTCACAATTTTGTTGCATTGTAATTGCTTGCGCGCTACAACTTTCCTCTATAATCTTCTTAAACGACAAGGAGGTGAGCCATATTGCGCAAAAGCCGTCTGATTTTATGCGGCGCCGGGTGTGCGGCGATGCTCGCCTGCGGCCTGTTGCTGCTGGGCGCACTTCCCCAGCCTGTGGATGTGACAGCGAGCGCGCAGCATGTCAGCGCCTCGCCCAGCCCTCAGTCCGTCGCGGCGGACCCGCAAGCCGGCGAACTCTTTGAGGACATCGCCATCGAAAGCGTCTCGGAGCTCTCCGTGCAGACCGGCCAAACCACCTATACCTTCCAGTGTTTTGACGCCGAACAGGTCAGCGTCAACGGACAGCGGGCGGACAGCGAGGTCTTCCGCACATTGGTTGACAACATTCTCACCATGCCCGTGGTCACCATTTCACCGTTCACGCCCGCCTCTACGGCGACGCTCACGCTCATCCTTTCCGCCAACGGCACCTGTTATACCATCCTGTTCTACCGCGATGCGGACCCGGAAAACCCCTACGTCAGCATCATCGCGGACCAATCCGGCACGACCCATTACCATAAAACGGACCGTTGGCGCCTGGGCACGCTGCTTTTGACCTGCGAGGGAACGCGCATTCAGGACGAAAAAGGCGCGGAAACGCCCTTTGACATGATACAGCCCTAAGCAAAAATCCCGCTTCCATGCCAGGCCCGCAGTGCGCAGAGAGCGCCGCTTTGGCTGCTCCCCGCTGCGCCTTGCGCGGCGGATATGGATCATGCAAATCACAAGAAAAGCCGGTTCCCTTGGGAGCCGGCCTTTTTCTTTTGCTCAGTCCTTGACGACGCTGCCCGCCTTTTCCATCTCCTCCAGCTCGTGCATGTACTTGTAAACCGTATAGCGCGAGACGTTCAGCCGCTCGGCCACGATCGCCACGGACTTCTGGTAGGTGAACGCGCGGCGCTTGTAAAGCATGCGGATGATCCGCATCCGGTCGGTCTTTTTCATCGCCTCCGGCTCCTTGCCGACCGCGCTGACGCATTCGCGCAGCAACTCCTCCAGCTGGCTGCGCGCGTCCTGCATGAGCGTCTGCTGCAAGTCGCCGCTTGTGGCGGTCATCTCCGTGAGCATCTGCCGGGCGCGCACCATGTGCGTGATGTCCAGGTTGATGCCCAGCGCGAAGTGGTAATCCTCGCCCACGACGTTGAACGTCGTGCTCTTGAGCGTGCGGCCGTCCCGGGAGAGCACGAGCTGGTTGGTGTAATCCTTGTTTTTGTAAACCGTCTCGTCGTAATCGCCGATATCCCCGAAGATATCCGCCGTGGAGCCGATCTCGCGCCCGGTCACCGTGCCGTTGTAGATCGCCAGAATCGGATGCCCCGGCCGGGTCATGTCGTGAACCAGCGTCTCGCAGTTCGGCCCGAACATCGTCGCAATGCCCCTGGCCTCATTCTTCAGGAACGCGAGCATTTCCTCTCGATTCATGGTATTCTCCTCCGTCCTTCCCCGTTCTTGCAGTATGTCAATCCGCTTGCGTGCGGTACGAATCCCAAACCGTCAGCCCCGCAGCCGCCAGCATCATCAGCGACGCCGCGCGCAGGGGCAGGCCCAAATCCCAATAGGTGGACAGCGACGCCAGCGCGATCAGGCCCGCCGCGGGAACCGCCCGGCGGCTGCGCGCGGCCAGCGTCACGGCCAACACGTCCGCCAGGAAGAAGTAGCGCTCGTGCATGCGCGGCAGGAAAAACACCACCAGCAGCACCATCAAAAGCGCCGTGCGCATCGCCTGTTCGGCGTCCATCGCCTCCGCGCGCGGCACGGCATGCAAAAGCAGCGCCAGCAGCGCGCCCATCGCCAACGCGATGCCGAAATTGCCGTAGGCGTATACGTCCAGCCCCGCCGTGTTCATCAGGCCAAAGAGCGTCGGCGCGTTGTACGTCAGCCCGGTGTACAGCCCCGTCTGCCCGGTGTAAATCGCGGCGATCTGCATGACGCTCTTGCCGCCCAGCAGCGCCGGAAGCGCCACAACCACGAGCGTCAGCAGGAACACCAGAGCGTCGCCAACGCGCAGCTTGCGCCCCGCCCAGAGCACCACCACCACCGGCAGCACAAACACGGCCTGCAACTTGAAGCACAGCGAGAGCGCAAAGCAGGCCGCGCTGCCCGCGCCGTGTCCGCGCAGCGCAAGCGCCAGCCCCCAGAGCGCGCAGGCCGCATACAGGCTGTCGCACTGGGCGAACATGCCGCTGTTGAGCACGCACGTCGGCAGCAGCAGCACCGCGCACAGCGCATAGCGCCCGCGCTCCCGGCCCGCCAGGCTCACCGCCGCGCCCGCCAGCAGCGCATCGCCGGCAAAGGAGAGCGCCTTCACCGCAGAGAGCGGCGGCACCGGCAGCCGCGCCAGCAGGAAGAGCAGGTATTGATAGAGCACGTTGTATTCGCCAATGTCCTGCTGCATGCAGGCGGAAAACGAGTTCGCGCCCAGCTGCGCAATCCAGTCGGAGAGATACAGCTCGTAGTCGCTGGAGACGTGGTCGAGGAAGCTCACCCGCGCGAGCATCGCCAGCGCGCAGACGCCCGCCAGCAGCGCGTGATCCATCAGGCTCTCGCCCGCGCCGCGCGCGGCCAGCAGCATCAGAAACAGCGGTGCGCACAGCAGCCCTACCGCCGCAAGCCGCGCCCAAAGCGCCGCCCCCGCGAGTGCGCCGAGCGTGCGCGTCATCATCAGCAGCGCAAACGCCAGCAGCACCAGCGCGTCCAGCGCCGCCAGCCAACCCCGCCGCGGCGCGCGCAGCAGCAGGCCGCGCAGGCGCTCGTCCGCAGTGTTCATGCCTTCGCCTCCCGGGGCTGACGGATCAGCCCAATCAGTTCCAGCGCGACGAGCACCGCCGCCGCAATCGCCAGCAGGCTCAGCACGCTCATCGGCACCAGCGTCAGCGAGAAGATCGCCTCCATATAGCTGCACAGGGAGACGATTTCAAGCAGCAGCGCGACCGCCGCCCGGCGCGCATTGCCCGCCAGCGCAAAGGCCAGCATGCCCGCCAGGTACAGACTGCGCGCGTTCATCTGCGGCAGAATCAGCGGCAGGCCCGCAGCCAGCAGCAGCGCCGCCAGCAGCAGGATGTCGTCCGTCAGCGGCCTCTGCGCGCGCAGCAGCGCCCAGACGACCAGCAGCGCGCTGGCAATGCCCAAATACAACCCCATGCCGCTGAACTCGCGCACGGAGGCCACCGTCATCAGCGAATAGACGCCCGGCGCGTGGTCGGCAAGGCCGATGTCCGCGCGCGCGACCGCCAGCTGTTCGCTGTAGCGGGTGAGCACCTCGACGAGCCCCTGCCCGTCCCAGAGGATCGCCGCCTGCGAGAGCAGATACGCCGCCGCCAGCACCAGCAGATGGCGCAGGGAAAGCCGGCGGTTCATGAACAGCACGATGAGCAGCGGGAAGAGGAACGCGCTTTGCAGCTTGACGCCCACGGCGAAGCCCCAGAGCACGCAGCCCGCGACCGGGTGATCCTCCAGCAGCAGCGCCAGCCCCCAGAGCGCGAACATCGCAAACGTCGCGTCGCACTGCGCCCAGCAGCCCGCGTTCAGCAGCATCGTCGGCGCGAGCACGCAGGCAAACAGGCCCATGAGCCTGCCCCAGACCCCGGCGCCGCGCCGCCGCGCCAGGCGAACGACCGCCACGCCGCACAGGCATTGGCAGATCAAGTCCACCAGCTTGACCGCGTAAAGCCGGGAGAACGTCTCCAGCCGCGAGAGCAGCCCCGCGATGAGCAGATAGCCGCCGGACCAGCCGTCGTCCTCCCAGGCCAGGGCCGTGATCAGCTCGTAATTCCACATGTCCGAAAACAGCGGGTCCAGCACGTTGCTGTAGCGCCCGGGCTTGATGTCCAGCATCGCCAGATGCGCGCCGACGGCCAGCATCGCCAGCACCGCCGCGCAGAGCCAGACGAGCGCCGTCTGCCGCTCTGCGCCCAGGGCCTCGCACACGCCCCAGAGCAAAATCGCCACGCCAAGCGTGCCGGTGAGCGCGATGACCGTCACCCCCGCCATGTCCCGCAGCAGCAGCACCGCCGCCAGCGCGAAGACCGCGCAGATGCTCGCGCACAGGCCCCATATGCCGTATCCCTGCGGCTCGAGCATCATCGCGCGGCGCAGCGGATCGAATTCCCTTTTCATCATGCTTTCACCTCCGGTTCGCAGCCGGGTGCGCGCAGCGCGCGCATGAGTTCCGCCGCCGTGAGCACGATGGCCGCCAGCTGGAAGGCGGAGGCCCACTTGAGTTCAAGGATCGTATCGCCCGGCAGGCCCGCCGTGTAGCAGATATACGACGCCAGGCCGAAGAGCAGCGGCAGCACAATCCGCCGCGGCGCATAGACGCAAAGCGCCAGCGAGAGCACGTCCGCGCCGAACGTATACCGCTCGTGCATCTTGGGCAGGAAGAACGGCACCGCCGCGAGCACCAGCACCGTAAAGAGCAGCACGCTCTCCTGCGTCAGCCGTTCCCCGGAAAGGCAAACCGGCAGGCAGCAGAAAACCAGCGCCGCAAACCCCAGCGTCATGGCCATCGGGCTGAACATCTGATAGAGCACGTTGCCGTCCACCGCCTCAAGCGGCAGCAGCTGATACAGGCTCGGCGCGTTGACCGTCATGAAGTTGTACTGCCCCGCCTGCTGGATGTAGCAGGTGAGCACGTGGTGAAGCGACTTGCCGCCCCAGAGCGCCGGGATCATCATGACCATATACATGGCCGGGATGGCCAGCAGATGGCGCAGCTTGACCTCCCTGCGCAGCCACAGCGGCAAAAGCGCGGGCAGGAAGAACACCGTTTGCAGCTTGAAGGAGAGCGCCACGCCAAAGCAGAGCATGCCGCGCACGGGGTGCTTCTCGAGCGTGAGCGCCAGCGCCAACAGGCAGAAGCCCGTGTAGATGGCGTCGCACTGGCCCCAGTAGGCGCCGTTGAACACGACCGTCGGCAAAATGAGCGTCAGATGGAAGATCAGCAGCGGCACGCCCTCGCCCCGCGCGCGCAGCGTCGCCAGGCGCAGCATGGCATAGGCCATCACCGGCTCAAAGAGCAGCGTGATGAGCTTGACCATGTACAGCCAGGGGTACTCCGGGAAGCGCGAGATGAGCAGCATCAGGTACAGGTACGGCGGCGTGTAGTCGCTGCCGATGTAGGTGCCCAGGCCCTCGCGGATGCCCATCTGCGTGTAGCTGGAGATCCAGTCGTTGAGGAAGATGCTGTAATCGTCGCTGACGTAGTCAAGCAGCGAAATCTTCGCCAGCAGCACCGCGCCCGTGATCACCGAAAGCAGGAGCAGCACGGACAGCGGCTGCCTGCGGGCAAAGCGCATCTGCACCCCGATGAGCACGGCATACGGCAGCGTGAACATCACCGCCGTCATCAGCTTGAGCTCGTCCATCTGGTAGGAACCATACAGATCGAGCGTCGCATAGCGCGCATAGTATGCAAACAGGAAGAACACCGCCGTGCTCGCCACGGCAAGCACCGCGCGCAGCCACGGCGCCGGCCGCCGGCCAAGCGCGCCGCGCAGCACTTCGCTCGGAAAATCCTTTGTCATGAGAAACCTCTCCGCATCATATTTTAAATCCATTCGATTTATTATACTGAAAAAAATGCAATCTGTACAGCATAACCTTTTCCTTCCCGGCGCGCATATTGCCGCGGGCATTCGCATATGCTGACGTGAAGCGAAATTTTCTTTCCATCATCGCTCACATTTTTGTCCGTTTTCCGCCACGCTCTGGCCCTTCCAATCCTTTACGATGTATAGGACAAAAGTTTCCACAATGATTATACCCGGAGCGCATCTTCAGGGGATGCCTCTGCGAAAAATGAGGTGAATGCTATGTTTCCATCCGCTGTTGCACAAAAGAGGACCGCGCCGCGGCGTGAGGATGACGCTGTATTCTCCGCCTCGTTTTATAAGCCCTATGCCATGGCGGCCCAGACCGCTTTTCTGCTGCTTTGCACCCTGCGGGATAACCTGCGCGCCGCGGGCGAGGACCCCGGCGTGCAGGCGCTGACCTTCCGGCTCAAAAGTCCGGGGTCCATCGCGGAAAAACTGCGCCGCAAGGGCCTGCCGGTTACCCCCGCCGCCGCGGGCAGCGCCCTGCACGACATTGCCGGGCTGCGCGTGGTGCTCGGGGACATCCAGGAGGTCTACCGCTTCGCCCGCCAGCTCTGCGAATCGCCCGTGGTGGAGCTGTGCGGCCAGCGCGACTATATCGAAAACCCCAAGCGCAGCGGGTACCGCAGCCTGCATCTGATCCTGCGCGTGCCGGTTTCCCTGGGCCGCGAGCAGCTGCTCGTGCCCGTGGAGGTGCAGCTGCGCACGCAGGCCATGGACATCTGGGCCAGCATCGAGCACGACATCGTTTACAAGCCCGCCATGCCGGCCGACTGATGTGACCATAAACGAGCGGATCAGCGCAACTCCCTGCAAAACAGAAAAGAGCCGGACAGCGTCCGGCCTTTTTTTGTCTATCGCACGATGAAAAAGTAGCCCGCGGCCGCGAGAATCGCCAACACAACCAGGCAGACCGGCACGATGGTGATCATCGCGGCGATGACCATCGCGCAACCGTCGCCCTTTTCCATCATGTCGCAGGGCGCATCCTCCGGGCCGAAGCCCGCCGCGCGGTCGCGCAGGTCGCGCTGTTCGCGCTGATGGCGGCTGGCGCGCTCAAAGCGCCCATGAAACGGCAAACGCATGGCTCACTCCTTGGTCTCAAGCGGGTGATGGCAGGCCACAAAGTGATTCGGCGCGATCTCCACCCATTCGGGTACCGCGTGCTTGCAGATTTCCGTGCAATGCGCGCAGCGCGTATGGAACTTGCAGCCCTTGGGCGGGTTGACCGGGCTGGGGATGTCGCCCTCCAGGATGCGCAGTTCCTTGTCCGCGTCGATGTCCGTGGTCGGAATGGCGGCCATGAGCGCCTCGGTGTAGGGGTGCTTCGGGTTGCCAAAGAGCTCCTCGGTCGGCGCAAGCTCGACCATGTTGCCCAGGTACATGACGCCGATGCGGTCGGAAATGTACTTGACGACCGACAGGTCATGCGTGATGAACAGATACGGCAGGTTGCTCTGCTGCTTGAGGTCGTAGAGCAGGTTGATGATCTGGGACTGGATGGACACGTCCAGCGCGGAAACCGCCTCGTCGCAGACCACAAACTTGGGCTTGACCGCCAGGCTGCGCGCGATGCCGATGCGCTGGCGCTGGCCGCCGGAGAACTGATGCGGGAAGCGGTGCAGGAAGTAGCTCGCCAGGCCCGCATCCTCCATGGTCTTGACTATGTATTGCTGCATGCGCTCGTCGTTGCGCTTGAAGAAGCCGTGCGCCAGCAGGCCCTCGCCGATGATGTTGCCCACAGTCATGCGCGGGTTCAGCGAAGAATACGGGTCCTGGAAGATCAGCTGCAGGTCGCTGCGCAGCATGCGGATCTCCGGATAGGTCAGGCGCGCCAGGTCAATGCCCTCGTCGCGCAGCGCCTCGTAGCGGGCGAACTCCGGGTCCTCCAGGTGCGGCGCGCGCAGGCCATCGAGCTGCTTGCGAACAGCGGCAATCTGCGCGTCGATGCCCTCGATGGTGGTATCAAACACCTTGAGGATCTTCTGATATCCTTCCATCTTCTGGCGCGGCGTGGTGGCCTTCTTGCCCTCCTTCTCCGCCTTTTCGGCGGCAAAGGCCGCGTCGTCCAGGTCAAGCTGCACTTTCTTGCGCTTCATGCGCACCTTCTGGCGCTGCTTGGAGAGCGAATACTCGCGCAGGAACAGCGTCATCGGTTCCTTGATGTCCTTGACCGCGACAAAGCCGCCGATCAGGTTGGCCATGTCCAGCAGCGCGTCGTTCTCTTCCTTGCGCGCATGCGCCAGGTCGTTGCGCTTTTTGTACTTCGCCTCGCCGTCGGGCATCGCGTCGTATTCCTTCTGAACCGCCTGTGCGTGCTTTTGCAGCTCATGCCACTTGGCGCGGCGCTTGTCGATGGTGCGCAGCGTCTTTTCAATATACTGCGGCGCGACCTCATCGAGCGTGCGGCCGTAGTACATGGTTCGCCCGTCCGTCTGGCGGTAGAGCTGAAGCAGCGTGCGGCCCAGCGTGGACTTGCCGCAGCCGGACTCGCCCACCAGGCCGAAGGTCTCGCCCTCGTAGATGTCCAGCGTGATGCCGTCGTTCGCCTTGACGAACAGGCCCTTCTTCTTGAGCGGGAAATATTGTTTGAGGTTGCTGACGCGAAGCAGCACCTTCTTGCCCTCGTTCGGGTTGTTACTTGAGGTTTGCACGGCGCTCCTCCTTTCTCGGATAGAAGCAGCGCACCTGCTGCTTATCGGCCACGTTCACCAGTTCCGGCTCCTCTTCGAGGCAGCGCTTCTGGCAGTATTTGCACCGGGGCGCGAACTTGCAGCCCTTGGGCAGGTTCAACGGATGGGGCACCGCGCCCGGGATGGATTCAAGGCGCGTGTGCGCCGGGGTATCCAGCCGGGGAATGGAGACCATCAGGCCCTCGGTATAGGGATGGGAGAACTCACTCTTGGAGAAGATCGTGCGCGCCGGGGCCATCTCCACCACCTGGCCGCAGTACATGACGGCCACGTCGTCCGCCATCTGCGCGATGACGCCCAGGTCATGGGTGATGAACAGGATGGAGGTGCCGTGCTCGCGCTTTAAGTCGTTCATCAGCTTGAGGATCTGCGCCTGAATCGTGACGTCCAGCGCGGTGGTCGGCTCGTCCGCGATGAGCAGCTTGGGCCGGCAGGCCAGCGCCATGGCGATCATCACGCGCTGGCGCATGCCGCCGGAGAGCTGGTGCGGATACTGCTTGGCAACGACCTCCGGGTTGGGGATCTTCACGTCCGCAAGCATCTCCACGACCTTCTTCTTGGCCTCCTGCTTGCTCATGCCCTGGTGGATGATGAACGGCTCGGCAACCTGCCGCTCCACGGTGAACACCGGGTTGAGGCTGGTCATCGGCTCCTGGAAGATGACGGAGATGTCGTTGCCGCGGATCTTCTGCATCTCGTTGAGGGAGAGCGAGGTGAGCTCCTTGCCGTCAAAGAGAATGCTGCCGCTTTCGATGTAGCCGTTGCCGTCGAGCAGCTTGAGCATGCTCATGGCGGAAACGCTCTTGCCGGAGCCGGACTCGCCGACCACGCCGAGCGTCTTTCCGGCTTCGACCTGATAGGAAACGCCGTTGACCGCCTTGACCACGCCGCGCTTGGTGGTAAAGAAGGTCTTCAGGTTGTTCATTTCAAGAAGTGCCATACTTCAACCTCCTTTTTACCGTTCAAGCGCCTTGGGGTCGAGCGCGTCGCGCAGGCCGTCGCCGATCAGATTGATGCAGATGGTGCAAACGCCGAAGATCGCCGCCGGGAACACCCACTGCCACCAGTACTGCTGGATGACGATGGAGTTGTTGGCGCCGTTGAGCAGGTTGCCCCACGTCGGCGTGGGCAGCGGAATGCCGAAGCCCAGGTAGGAAAGCGTCGATTCGGTGAGCATGCAGGTCGCGAAGTCAAGCGTCATGGAGACGATCAGCAGCGAAACGACGTTGGGCAGGATGTGCCTGAAGACGATCGTTCCCTCGCGGATGCCCATGGCCTTGGCCGCGGTGACGTACTCCATCTCGCGCTGGGCGAGGATCTGCGCGCGCACGAGGCGGCAGGTCGGCACCCAGCTGAGCACGCCGAGCACCACCATGATCAGATACATGCGCTGCGTCGGGTCAAGGCGCGTGCCGATGACCGCGGAGAGGATCATGGCGAACGGGATGAACGGCAGACCGCCGACGATCTCCGCGATACGCATGATGAGGATATCCAGTTTGCCGCCGAAGTAGCCCGCAAGGCCGCCGAAGAGCACGCCCAGAATCGTAGCGATGACGACGGAAATCGCGCCGACGGTCATGGTCACACGGCCGCCGTTGACGATGCGGGTGAGCATGTCGCGGCCGAGGCTGTCCGTGCCCAGCACGAAGCCCTTCAGGCCCCAGGTGTAGAGCTCGCCGTCCGCGGCCACCGCGTAGTTCTGGTAATTGCTGACGTAGATGTTCTGCACGTCGTCCGCCGCGTGCACGGCTTCCGGAACGTCGATCTGGCCGTACTTGTTGTCGCCCCAGGAGACGACGTCGCCGTTCTCCAGCAGCGCCGTGTAGTGATAGCGGCCGCCGTAGAGCTTGACCGGCTTGGCCGAAAGCTCCGGCACGTCCGCTTCTCCCTTGAGCGCGTTGCCCCAGACGACGATTTCGCCGTCCTCCGTCACGGCCGCAACGGACTTGCCCGTCGCGGCGATATCCACGACCGTCTTGCCCTTCAGCTCCGAGGGGATCTTGGCAAAGGGCGAGTTCTTGTCCTTGTAGCCGGTGTAGGCCACGGTGCCGTCGGTCAGCAGGCAGATGTACTCGTTTTCGGTGAGCGCCACCTTGGCAATTTCGCCCTCGTACTTGCTGCGCAGCTTGATATCGGCCATGTTGCCGTTGCCCCAGAGGTAGAGGTTGCCGTCAGAGGTGACGATCGCGGAGAACTGGTTGCTGGCCTCCAGCTGGATGACCTCCCAGTCCTCGCCGCCCTTCTCCATGGCCTTCTCCATGTCGTTCGAGAACTGGTCCTGCTTCAGGCGCGTATTGCCCCAAACGTAGACCTGGCCGTCCGCGGCGACCGCGACACAGTGGTCCGTGCCCGCGGCGATATGCACGATATCGGCATCCAGCACTTCCTGCGGGATGTCCGCCATGTCGATCTTGTCGGTCACGCGGGTATGGCCCCAGATGTAGAGCTTGCCGTTGACGTCGATGCCGATGCCGTAGGTGTTGCCGGAGGCGATGTCCGCGATGCCGGTTTCAAGCAGCTCCTCCGGCACATTCATCATGTCGGACGAAGGCGGCAGGTTGGTGAGCGTAGCGTCCTGCTCGGACAAATCCAGCGGCCAGAAGCGCGGGCCGACCAACACAAACACAAAGATCGCCAGGAACACAAACAGGCCGATCATCGCCAGCGGCTTATGCACAAAGCTGGAGAGCATCGCGCGCATCGGCGTTTGGATGCGCTCTTCTTCCTCCGTGGAGAGTTCGGCGCGGTCGCCCAGCACGCAGCGCTTGAACCAGCGCACGAGGAAGAATTTCTTTTTCTTGTTGCTCATCGTTCTTCCTCCTTACTTGTCAACGCGCACGCGCGGATCGACCAGTCCGTAGCTCACGTCCATAATCAGCGAGCCGATCAGCGCCACAACGGTGTAGAACATCTGGATGGCAAGCACGAGCTCAAAGTCCAGGTTGTTGAGGCCCGTCCAGTAGAGCTTGCCCATGCCGTTGAGGGAGAACGTGTTCTCGATGATGACCGAGCCGGAGAAGATGCTGATGAACCAGCCGATGATCGAGGTGATGATCGGCAGCAGCGCGTTGCGCCAGGCATGGGAATAGATGACGACCTTTTCCTTCAGGCCCTTGGCGCGCGCGGTGCGGATGTAGTCCATGCTCAGCGCGTCGATCATCGCGGAGCGGACATAGCGGGTCATGCCGCCCAGGGAGGCGAACGTCATAACGATGACCGGCAGCGTCACGTGGATGAGCATGTCCAGGAACTCCTCCCAGCCGGAGTTGTAAATGGCGCCGGCAGTCTTGGTGCCGGAGATGGGGAAGATGCGCCAATACACGCAGAAGAAGAACATGAACACCAGGGCAATGATGTAAATGGGCAGGCTGTAGCCGAGCATGGTGACGACCTGCACGCCGTTGTCGATCTTTTTGCCCTTATGCACGGCGCAGTAAATGCCCAGCGGAATGGTGATGCCCAGCGCCAGGATGGTCGAGAAGATGTTGATGAAGATCGTATTGCCCATCGGGGCCTCAATGACCCGGATCACATCCTGCTTGAAGAACTCGGAATAGCCGAAGTTGCCCTGCAGCAACCCGTTGAAACCGCCTTCCACATCCGGCCAAAGGCCCATCCAGCGGGCGTAGCGGATGACCAGCGGGTCGTCCAGGCCCATCTGCGCGCGCAGCTGCTGGTACATCTGCTCGTACTCGTCGGGCTTGAGGTTGCGCTTTTGCGCCTCCAGTTCCGCACGCGCGGGGTCCGTGGGGATCAAATTGTACAGCGCGTACATTAAAAATGAAACGATGAGAAACACCAGCGCCATGTATCCAATGCGCTTGGCGATATACTTGCCCATCTCATCCATCCTCTCTGCTCAGTATTGATTGCCTGCGGCGAGGAACAAGGACTCTGCCTTTATTCGCGTGGCAGAGGCCGCCCCTTGTCAAGGGCAAAGCCCTTATTCCACCATGCAAATGAAGAGAAGAAGAGGGCGGGCGCAACGCCCGCCCTCTTGCATTGTCCGGATTACTCCGCGACGGTCGCGTACAGGATCGCCTGGTTGAAGTCCCAGAAGGAATCCTGCTCGTAGCCCTCCAGCCAATCCGGGTAAACCGTGACCAACACGTTGGAATACAGCGGAATCTCCGGCAGCTCAGCATTCCAAAGCATGACATACGCCTTCCAGTAGGACATGTAGGTCTCCATGTCGTAGGATTCCACGCCGTAGACCATGTCCATGGAGAGCGCGTCCATGGAGTCGTTGAACAGGCGGTCGGTGTTGTAGCCCTGGGCCACCATGTCCGGATCGGTCGTCCAGGAGTAGGCCTGATCGTAACGCGGATAGAACTGCAGCGCCAGGTTGAACATGCCGTAAGTCGGCACGGCGTACTTGTCGCCCTGGGACGCATCGCGGTAGAGGTAGTTGAGCAGCTCGGTGAAGGTCATGACGTTCATGTTGATCTGCATGCCCACAGACGCAGTCTGCTCGCCCTGCACCAGCATGACGTTGAGCAGCTCGGAAACGGAGTTGTTCTCGGAAGAGGACCACTCGATGATCAGCGGCATGAGGATCGTGCCGTCCGCGAGGGTCACGTTGTGCGCATAGTCGCCGGCCTCAGCCGCGGTGACCTTCTTGTGGCGGATCTTGCCCTCGGTCCACTCGGCGCCGGTCTCGTCGTAGATCCAGCCATCCGCAATGAGCAGCTGCTCGGCAGCTTCCGGATCGTAATCATAGGTGTTGAGCGCGACATCCAGGAACTCCTCGGCCTCGCTGTACTGCCACAAGCCCGTGCCATACGGACCATGGACAACCGTGCCCCAGCCCTGGCAGAAGGTGTTGGCGAACTCGTTGCGGTCAAGCAGCTTGGCGATCGCCTGGCGCACAGCGCGGAACTGCGTCGGGCCGAAGTCGCACTGGAAGATCAGGGAGCCGTAAGCCGGGCGATCGAAGGAGACGTAATCAAAGCCGCCGTCCTCAACGATGTCCAGCGCGGTGTTGATGTGGCTGCCATCGACGATGCTGTCGTAGAAGTTGAAGGTGCCGGTCTTGAGCTGGTCAGCCCAGGTCGCGTCCTCAGCCTTGATGATGACGATCTTCTCGATGGACGGCTTCTGGCCCTCGAAGTTGCCCGCGTAGTTCTCGTTCTTGACGAGGGTCGCCTGCAGGGCAGCCTTGTCAAAGGCGATCAGGTTGTACGGGCCGGCAGAGACGCGGTCCTCACCCGCGTTGAAGCGGGCATACTCGAGCTGCTTCTCGACGCCTTCCTTGGTGAAGTTGCCGGCGATGTAGCAGCCCTCGCCGTCGTCCTTGACCTCGAGGCCCTCGCCCAGCCAGTACTTGATGCTGAAGGGCGCGTCCTCAACATACG